>NZ_JBMQQZ010000031.1:0-10792 GCF_057362025.1 Bordetella sp.
CATCAACCCACCGCCTGTTCCCGCGTATCCGGAATCAACCGTTTGCCGTAGCTGATCACATCGTCCTGCCTGAACCCCAGCTCGCGGTAGAAGTCCTGTACCGCCTGGTTGTCGCCGCGTATCAGCAGATTGATCTTGGGGCAGCCGGCCTGGATGAACCGCTGTTCCACCGCATCGATAAGCGCCTTGCCGTAGCCGCGCTTGCGGCAGACAGGGTCGACCGAGAGGTAGTTGATCCATCCGCGATGGCCGTCGTAGCCGGCCATGACCGAGGCGACGACGCGATCGCCGATCGTTCCCACCAGGAACCATTCGGGCTGCACCGTCAGCTTGCGCGCGATGTCCCTGTGCGGGTCGTTCCATGGACGGGTCAGCCCGCACGCGTGCCAAAGCCGGATAACGGCGGCTTCGTCGCGCGACTGGTAGGGCCGGATGTCGAGATCGGGGTGATGCATGCTTGCGCTCCTTGAAGGTAGGGAACGAAGGCCGGAAACATCACCGCATGGGCACATAGAAAACACAAAGGCCACGGGGATGTCGTGGCCTTCAGGGTGGATCGCCGGATCAGCGGCAATCGAACGGCATGAAACCACTCAACGTCGGCGTCGAGTGATTCGTCGGAAAGCGAAGGCGGCGGGGATGCCGATGATGGGCTTATTCATTTGCAGTGTCGGGCTTTTGCCGGCCTGGACGGTGGGCCCGCGGGAAACCTTCCTGCCGCGGCACGTCCAGGTATGGAGGCGAGCTTACCCCGGCATGCCGACCCGTGGCAAACCTTACCGGCGGGACGCGGCGCCGGCGTCGCTCGCGTGCAACGACGCGCGCAGCCAATCGATGAATGCATCGGCCTGCGGCGCAAGGGTACGCCCGGCAGCCGGCAAGGCGCATAAACCGCCGGCGAACGCCACCGCGCCGAACGGCGCGACCAGCCGCCCTTCGCCGAGTTCGCGCGCGATCAGGCGTTGTTCGACCAATGCCACGCCCAGGCCCGACAGCGCGGCCTCGATACAAAGGTGGGTATGCGGGAAAGCCAGCGTGTCGCCGCGCGCGACGGACCGGCCCGTCTTCGCTTCCCACTGATCCCAGGCGCTGGAGGTGTATTCGTGCGCGATGCGCGCACGCTTGCGCGGGGGCAGTTTCGCGTAGGCCGGCGTGCACACCGCGGCGAAGCTTACCGGCGCCAGTGGGAGCGCGCGGCGGCGGTCCGCCTCGCTATAGCCGGAAAGATCCCAGGCCAGCAACAGGTCGGCGCCCTCGTTGCGCATTTCGCGGGCGGACGTCATGGACAGGCGGATGCGGATGTCCGGATGCGCCCGGTAGAACGCCGGCAGTTGCGGCACCAGCCAGCGCATGGCGAAGGTCGCGCTGCAGGCCACGTGCAGGCCCGGGCCGCGCGCGTGGCGGCCCAGCCTATCGTAGGCTTGCTCCAGCTGGTCGAACACCGACCGCACGGCAACGTGGAAGTCGCTGCCGGCCTGCGTCAATCGCAGGCCGGTCCCGTCCTTTTCGAACAGCGCGACGCCGGCGTGTTCATGCAGCAGGCGCAGGTGGCGGCTGACCGCGCCATGCGTGCGGCACAGTTCTTCGGCGGCGCGAGTCACCGATCCGGTACGGGCGACGGCTTCGAAAGCCCGCACAGCGGCGAGCGGAGGCAATTGGCGCAAGGGAAAGCCCGATGATGAATATCGCCGCGATCATTCAACAAAAATCGCAGCGGATCAAGCGGGCCGTGCCGTCGCGCCGGCGATGAGGTCCTTGCCTGACTCCTTGCCTGACGAACGGACGGGGCGCGCGGCTGCCCGCGCGCCCCATCGATCACCGGCTGGCCGGTGCGCGTTTACTTGCCGTATTTGGCCTTGGCATCGGCCATGCAGGAATCCTTGGCGTTGCCGCTCATGGCATCGCACTTTTCCTTGGCGACCTTGTAGTCGGCGTCACGCTTGTCCTTGTTGGCATCGTGGCGCGCTTCGGCCTGCTCCTTGCCCGCCTTCTCGTCCGCCTTGGCCTTCTCGCGGGTGGCCTTGGCCTGCTGCTCGCAGACGTCCTTGTCATTGCCCTTCATGCCATCGCACTTCTTCTGGTCGGCGCGATACTGGGCATCGATGGCTTTCTCTTTCGCGCTTTCGGCGTGGGCACCCACGGAAAAAGCGGACAGCGCGATCAGGGCACTTGCGAGAACCGGCTTCATGGCGTTCATATACTTCTCCTCATGATTTGGCGCTCCGGCCTTCCTCTTGCAATGAACGAGGACGCCGTGGCGCGGGTGCGGCCCTATGCCGCACCGCGGTCCAGAGACAGCAAGTGCTGTGCCGCGGCGGCCATCGCCATAGCGGAAGGGCGCGTCGTGGGCCCGCCACGATCGGCGAGCACACTGGAGCGTCGGCGGATTGCGGGCATGGGACGATCGTCAAATCCAAGGCCGCGGGCGCCCGGCCCTTTGAACCGTCGGCCGGCCTATGTCTTCACCGGACACCATCAGGGATACGCCCAGTCCGGAAACCGCCGCGCCGGCCAGCATCGGCCAGGACAGCGGCTCGCGGAACATCGCCCAGGCCCAGACGAGCGTGACGGGTGGGCTCAGGAACAGGACACTGGTCACGCGGGCGGGCGAGGACCGTCGCAGGCACGCCCAGTACAGGCCGTAGCCTCCCAGCGTCGAGAAAATCGCGGTCCAGGCCACGCTGGCCATGAAGCCGGGGGACGCGAGCGGCCACACGCTGCCCTGCGCGGCCTGCAAGCCGAAAAAGACGGGGCAGGATACCAGGCTTTGCAGCCATAGCATGGCCAGCGGGCTTAAGCCGGGGCCCTGCGCCGTCGACCGCTGTTGCCAAACAGTCGCGCCCGCCAGCGACATCATGCCCATGACGGGCAGGACGTAGGCCCACGGCGGCGCAACGCCCAGCGTCAGGACATCCTGGCAGACGAGGAACGTGCCAGCCAGGCCGAGCGCCAGTCCGCTCCAGACCCGCCCCCGCTTGCGTTGACCGAAGACGCAAGTAGTGATCAGGAGCGTTCCCGCCGGTACGAGATCCGCGATAAGCGCGGCCAGGCCCGTGGGCACACCGGCCTCGATGCCCTTCGACACGCCCGCCAGATACCCGGCGACCGCCAGCACGCCGATCAGTGCCTGGCGTATCAACACCGCGCGGGGCGCCTGCCGGATTTCACGCGCTACCAGGGGATACAGGAAGAGCGCAAGCGCGATAAGCCGCCAGAGTATGACCAGGAATACGGCTGCGTAATCGGCGGAGAACCGCATCCCGACGAAGCCTGAACTCCACGCGACCACCATCATTGCTTCCAGTGCTGGCAGTGGCACGCGGATAGTGCGATGCGGAGGGATGCACGGCCTTGAACGGGGGGTGGGTACGCCTGTCATCCCTGCAGGCTAGCGGGGAAGCAATGATTAGAAAATCAAAATATACTGATCAGGTCATTCAATCTTCTTAAATTATGTCCACCGTTCTCGATATCGAGCTGCTGCGGACGTTCCACGCGGTGGCGCGACTGGGAAGGTTCCGCGCCGCTGCCGAACTGGTCAGCAAAAGCCCGGCCGCCGTCAGCATCCACATCCAACGGCTCGAAGCCATCGCAGGCGGCAGGCTGTTCCATCGCGACAACCAGGCCGTCACGCTGACCGCGTTGGGCAAGCGCCTCTTGTCCAGTACCGGTGAGGTGCTAAAGGCCCACGACCGCGTCCTGGGAGAGATACATGGAAAAGCCCTGGCTGGCCGCGTCGTGCTCGGCATACCGGATGAATACGCCGCGCATGTGATCCACGACATCCTGCCTGGATTCTCCGCCGCCTCGCCCAACCTGATCCTGGAAGTCAGGACCGCGCCCAGCTTCAAGCTTCGCGACCACGTTGCCCGCGGCAAGCTCGATCTGGCCGTCGTGGTTCAGCCGCTGCATAAAAGCCGGTCCAAGGATATGTTGGCGGTGACGACGCCCGTGTGGGCAGGTGGCCCGTCCTTCGTGATGGATACCGCGGTCCCCTTGCCTTTGGCACTCTATGCGGAGCCTTGTCCCTATCGGGCAGCGATGACCGCCGCGCTCGACGCCGCGGGGCGGAAGTGGCGCGTGATTCTGGATAGCGCGTCGACGCAGGCCATAAAGGCCTGTGTCGGCGCGGGCCTGGCAGTGACGTTGCTCGATCGCGCAAGCGTCGACGGCGCGATGCGTGTGCTGGACGGGCTTCCTGCCGTAATGGACCACGAGATCGTCCTGATGCGCGGCAACCGGGCAGGCACGGCCCCGGCCATCGACCTGCTCGCCGCCACGTTGCGGCAACAATTCAGGCTGTGAGGCACTTCGCGCGTCCTGGCCCGCCTGGCCGGGATGCCGCACGGATCGGTCCATTTCCGACCGGGCGGGGCGGGCCGCCGGTGTCAAGCCGGCCGGCGCACGACCCGTATCGTCCCGCTGTTGCCGCCGCCGCAATACAACAGATCCCGCCCATCGGACTCCAGTCCGGACACGCCGGTTCCGGCCGGCAAGTCCAGCTGGGCAAGCACCTCGCCCGTGGCGGCATCGATTTTGCGCAGGTCGCTGGCGTCGTCCTCCCAGGTGCCGTGCCAGAGCTCGCCATCCTGCCAGGTCACGCCGGTGACGAAGCGATTGGACTCGATGGTGCGCAGGATCTTCCCCGTCCCGGGATCCAGTTGATGGATTTTGCGCTCGCGATACTGCGCGATCCAAAGAAAGCCCTCGGCCCATGCCATGCCCGAGCAGCCCGGCGGCGCCGGAATGGTGCCGGATATATTCCCCGTCCGCGGATCGATCTTCTGGATCCGGTCGCCCGCGATCTGGAAAATATGTTTGCCGTCGAAAGCGGTGCCTGCGTTGGCTTCGACATCGATGGTACGCAGGGTCGTTCCCTTGTGCGCGTCCACGCAGTGCAGCTTGTCCCCGGACGCGAACCAGACATGCTCGCCGTCGTAGGTCACGCCGTGCACGGCGCTGACGCCGGCAAAGGGCCCCAATTCACGGACGATGCGGGCGGGCTGTTTCATGGGGTCCTCTCCTCGTTCATGGAATCGATAGGTTCTTATGGACCGATGCTAATCAACGATGGGCTGCAGCGGGAGTAACAAGGTTGTCGTGTAGCCCGGCGGCGCCGGCGCCATCCAGCGGCGCGCGCGGCCGCGCCCGGCGGCCTGGGCCTTGCCGCGCGACGCCAGGGTTTCCAGCGCGCGCTGCACCGTGCGCTGGCTAGCGCCCAGCGCCAACGCCAGGGCGGAGCTGGACCACGATTCGCCATCGGACAGCAGCGCCATCACCGCCGCGTGCGGCTCTTCGGAGGGATGCGCCAGGACCACCACGTCGCGCCCTCCGCGCGGCGTCAGCAGGAAGCCGCGCGGCGTGGCGTCGATGCCGGCCAGGCCTTGCAGCGCGCGGCGCAGGCGGCCGATTTCCACGCGCAGGCGCACACGGTGCGACTCGTCGCCATGGCGCGTCCGGAACGCCGTTTCGATGAGACGGTCCCGGGAGACATCCGCCGGCCATGCCTGGGCCAGCAGCCTTGCCAGGGTGAACAATACCGGGCGCGTCGCCAGCAGTACCGTGGTGTTGCCTTCAACGACGACATGCCGGCAGGCATCGACGATGAAGGACCGCGAGCCCAGTATCGCTTCCACCTCTTCCAGCCGCAGCAGGCGTTCCGCCCCGGTTGCCACCAGGCGCGCGGCCGGGATCTCCAGCGCGCGCGCGGCGCCGTCGACTTCCGCCATCAGCGCGGGGATGCCGGCATTGCGCGCGGCGCGGCGCGCGCGTACCAACGCATCGCGGGCCGCGCCGGCGTGCACCCTGCGTATCGCGATGCCCGCGTGCGCAAGTTCGTGCGCCACCCGGGTGGCGGGGCTCAAGGCGGAGGGATCGATGCCGGCAATGGCGCGGTCGGCTTCGTCCAGGCGGCCGAGCAGCAGCAGGCGCCGTACCTCCAGGTGCCGCGCGTGCGCGGCATTCATGCGGTCGCCATGCGCCTCCAGTGTCGCCCGCGCCGCGTCCAGCGCCTTGGCTGGCCACGCCAGGTCCCGCGACACCAGCGCGATCTCGGCTTCGGCCACGACGCAGCGCGCGCGTGCCGCGGCATCGCGACCGCCGTAACGCGTGGCCGCGCGGCGCAATAGCGCCCTGGCGCGCGCGAAATCCCCCAGCTGCGCCATCGCCAGGCCCCGCAAGGCCAGCGCCGGCGCGTCCTCGCGCAGGGCGACGCGGTTCAGCGCACCCAGCGGATCGCCCGCCGCCAACGCCCGCGCCGCCATCGTGATCAGCTGTTCCATAAGGATTCCGCCAAATTTGTCACTCCCTGCCGCGGGCAGGGCGTCCGTAATCTACCACTGGCCGGCGCTCGAACGAAGTGCCGGCGAACACGGGTGGGCGCAGCGATGGATACGACAGGCAAGCACGGCACGGACGACACGGCAACGATCCGCGGGGGACGAACCGCCGGACGGCTTCATTGGAGACTTCCCCCGGCGGCTCGCGAGGCCCCGCCATATCGGCTCCTCGACGGTTGCGTGCTGGTTTTGCTGGCCTGCGCGGGAATGGCGGCGGGATGGCACGCCGCGCTGCCTGCCATCGCGCGCCTGCCCCTGTGCGGCGGATCGATGCCCGCGGCGATGTGGCTGCGCATGCCGGGGCAGACGTGGCCGGGAGCCGCCCTTTCCTTCCTGTGCATGTGGACGCCGATGATGGCGGCGATGATGCTGCCCGTCCTGGCGCCCGCGTTGTTGCGCTATCGGCGCGCGATCGGCGCCGGCACCGCGCATCCCCATCCCGCACGGGCCGTCGTATCGGCCGCGTGCGGATACCTGGCGATGTGGGCCGGCCTGGGCGTATTCATTTACCCAGTTGGCGCGGCGCTGGCCATCCTGCGCATGCACCAGCCAGCCCTGGCGCACGCGGACACCTACATCGTGCCAGGCATCGTGGCGGCGGCGGGCCTGTTGCAGTTCAGCGCCTGGAAAGCGCGCCATCTGGCCTTTTGCAGCGATGCGCCGGTCGACCTCGCCACGAAGGCCCCCATGCGGCATGCATGGCGCTACGGCACGCAGCTGGGCGGTCATTGCATCCAAGCCTGTTGCGGACTGACCGCGGTACTGCTCGCGACCGGTCTCATGAACCCGGCGTCGATGATCGCCGTCACCATCGCCATTGCCGCCGAGCGCCTGCCGCGCAACGGCACGCGGGTCGCCCGCGCCACGGGTGCCGTGCTGGTGCTGGCCGCGCTGGCCATGGCGCCCTTTGGCGAAACATCGTTGCAGGCGCGCTTGGTCCTGGCAGCGCCGCCGCATGCCGTTCCGGACAGCGTGCGCGCACCGGCCTATCTGCCGCGCAGCCCCGGCGTCACCCGCGCGGGCAGATAACGCAGCGCGATCGCCATGGCCGTCAGCGCCGCAATGGCGGCGACCGCCATGCCCGTGCGGTAGCTGCCGACGTAGGCGTCCAGGATCAGGCCCTGCAGCATCTGCGCCGTGTGCGGCACCGCCGTATCCGGCGCTTGCAGGGCGGCCAACCTGGAGGCTCCCGCCAACAGGGCCGCGCGCGTCCCGTCGTCGACCGCCGCCTGCGCCAGGCGATGGGACAGGTAATACGGAAAGGACACCAGCGAAATCATGCCCGCCGCCGCCACGGCGAGCACGCCGGCGATACGGCTGACGGCGTTGTTGATGCCGGACGCGACACCCGATTCGGCGTCGGCGACGGAACTCAGCACCGCGGTGGTCAGCGGCGCGACGCTGATCGTCATGCCGACCGCCATCAGCAGCAAGGCCGGCAGATAGCCTGTCCAATAGTCGATCGCCCCGCGCCCTTCGACAATCGCGAAGGCCACGCATCCGGCCGTGACCAGGCACGCGCCGGTACTCAAGGTCGCGCGCAATCCCCAGCGATCTCCCAGCCTGCTGGCCAGCGGCGACAACAAACCCATCACCAATCCGAAGGGGATCAGCGCGGTCCCTGCCTGCAACCCGCTATAGCCATGCACCTGGATAAGCGTATAAGGCAGCAGGAAAAACACCACGCTTAGCGCGAAATACAGGCCCACCGTGATCCCGTTGGTGGCGCTGAACACGCGCGACCGGAAGATGGACAAGGGCACCAGCGGCGCACGCGATCTCGCTTCGTGGACCACGAAGGCGGCGAGCGTCAACACGCCGGCCGCGAGCACGGCCAGCAGCGCGCCGCGGCCCTGATGCGCCTGCGGCAATTCGCCGGCCGCATAGATCACCAGCGCCAGCCCCGCCGTGACCAGCAGGCCGCCCGGCCAGTCCGTGGCGCCGCGAATCGCGCCGTAGGTTTCCGGGACGAAGCGCAGAGTCAAGGCGACGGCCAACAGCGCCAGCGGAAGGTTGATCCAGAAGACCGCGCGCCACGACAGCAGGTCGATGAATACGCCGCCCAGCACAGGCCCCGACACCGTGGTCAGCGCCGCGGCCGCGGCCCATATGCCCACCGCCCGTCCGCGTATGTTCTTCGGATACGCGGCGGCGATAATGGCCAGGCTTTGCGGCACCAGCAGCGCGCCGCCCAGCCCTTGCAGCGCGCGCGCCGCGATCAGCGCCCCGGCCGACGGCGCCAGCGCGCAGGCCAGCGACGCCAGGGCGAACAGCACGATCCCGGTCGTGAAAACCCGCCGGCGCCCATAACGGTCGCCCAGCACGCCGCCCATCAGGATCAGCGCGCCCAGAATCAGCGCGTAGCCATTGACCACCCATTGCAGGACTTCAAAGCCCGTATGAAACTCTCCCTGGATCGCCGGCAGGGCGACGTTCACCACGATGCTGTCGATGAAGGCCATCGACGACGCCAGGATGGTCGCCGCCAGCAGGAAAGGCCGGGCGGACGGTGCGCAGGGAGTGGCGGGATCCGAAGTCATCGCTCGTGACGGTAGCACGTCCCGCCAAACGCCGGAACCGCGAGGCTCGTCCTGCTATTCTCGCAATTCGCGGCTTTTTCCCGGCGCTGGCCGGGACCGGATCCTGGCCTTGTATCGCGCCGCCGGCAATGCCGTTCTCTCATCGATCGCGCCTCGCGCGCCAGGAGCAAAAGGACATGGACGTATGCGTTTTTGGCGCGGGTGCCATCGGCGGTTTCATGGCGGCGCGGCTGGCCGCCGACGGGCAGGCGAAAGTATCCGTGATCGCGCGCGGCGCACATCTGGCCGCCATCCAAACCCATGGCCTGCGCGTGCTCTCCACCGGCGGCGACATTGCCGCGCGCCCCGCGCATGCCGTGGACCGGCCGCAAAACCTGCCGCCGCAGGATATCGTTTTCGTGACGCTCAAAGCCTACGCGCTGCCGGCCGCCGCCTCCGCCATCGCCGGCCTGCTCAAGCCCGGCGGCCACGCGGTCTTCGTCACCAATGGCCTGACGTGGTGGTGGAAGCATGGTCTGCCCGATCCCGGCCCCCTGCCCTTGCTGGATCCGGACGGCGCGCTATGGAACACGCTCACCCCGCAACGCGTGCTGGGCTGCGTCGTGTATGCGCCCACGGAAGTCATCGAGCCGGGCGTGGTGCGCCATACCGGACCGAACCGCTGGCTGTTGGGTGAACCGGATGGCGCGGACAGCGCGCGGCTGCGCGCCACCATCGAACTGATGCGCCACGCCCGCCTCGGCGCGGAGGCCCCGGCGGACCTGCGGCGCGAAGTCTGGTCCAAGCTGATGCGCAACGCCGCCTTGAACCCGCTGTGCGCCCTGACGCGGCTGCCCTCCAATGAACTGGCCAGCGATCCGCAATTGCTCGCCATCGGCGATGGCATCATCGCCGAGCTCGTGGCCATCGCCGCCGCGCAGGGCAGCCACGTCGAGGACCAGGCCGAAGAAGCGCGTTCGGCCCTGCGCCGCGGCGGCCCGGCCGGCAACAAGCCGGTAGGCGGCATGCGGCCGTCCATGCTGCAGGACGCCCTGGCCGGCCGCCCCACCGAAGTGGAAGCCATCCTGGGCCAGTTGCAGGCATTCGCGCGGGAAGCCGGCGTGCCCTGCCCGCATATCGACGGCGTGCTGCCGCTGATGCGCGGACTGGACCGGTCGCTGCGGCTGTCCCGCGATTGACGTCCGCGTCCGCGCCGCTACGCGATCCCTACCGGCTGCACAGCGAGAAATCCACCGAGGCGCGATCGAAGGCGCCCTCGACATGCGCCAGCAACGCCCGCGCATCCGCCTCGGTCAAGCCGCCGTACGCGCAATTCGCCTGAAATTTCCGGATCAGGTCCCCGTCGCTAAGCGGGTGTTCCGCGCCGCCCTTGAAGTAGCCCTGGCGGAATTCATGCACGGCGCCGTCGGCCATCTTCACCCGCACATGGCCGGTGAACTGCTTCGGATAAGGATTCTGCGGATCCACCACATACGACACCTTGGAAGCCACGCCCAGGATGGCCGGGTCCTTGACGATCACGTCGTCGTACTCGCGCAGCCCGGCATCGCCGCGCACGATCGCCACCGCGATCGCATACGGCACGCTGAACTTCGCGGCATAGCCGTTGGGCGGCCTGCGCTTCTGGTCCAGGGGCTCCCACAGGCGGTGCAGTACGCCCTCCGCCGCTTCGCATTCGATGCTGGCGATGGACGCGGGATCCAGGCCCAGCTTGCCGAACTCGCGCGCGCAGTCGATATAGGGATGGCACATCGTCCCGCAGGCATAGGGCTTGAAGGCGATGGTCGGCCAGATCCAGGTATCGCCGAAGCCCGCCATCATCGCGTCGAAATCGCCCGCCAGCGTATTGGCGAATCCATGGAACAGGCCGTGCGAACCTTCGAAGACGGTGCGCGGCCCCTTGAAGCCTTCCAA
>NZ_JBMQQZ010000032.1:0-34026 GCF_057362025.1 Bordetella sp.
ACCTGCAGTCGCGCGTGATCTCCGATCCGCTGCGGGTACTGGACAGCGTGATGTTCTGCGATGGCGCCAACGCGTTCATCGTGACCAGCGCGGCGAACGCCAGGCGGCTCGGTCTAAGGAACATGGTGTACCCGGTGGCGTACGGCGAAGTCACGAACTTCAACGGCGCCGACCCGGTGGCCGACATCACCCAGACCGGCTTCGGCAGGATCGGCCCGGAGGTGCTGCGCAGGGCGGAGCTCGCGCCCCAGGATGTGCGGATGTTCCAGCCGTACGACGACTTCACCATCGCCGTCATGATGCAGTTCGAGGCCTTCGGCTTCTGCGAACGCGGCGAAGGCGCTGCCTATACCCTGCGTACCGACCTGTCCTTCGATGGCGACCTGCCCTTGAATACGGGCGGGGGCCAGATCTCGGCCGGCCAGCCGGGCCTGGCCAGCGGCGGATTGAACCTGGCCGAAGCCGTGCGCCAGATGTTCGGCGAGGGCGGCAGCCGGCAGGTGAAGGATCCGTGCAACGCATTGGTCACCGGCATCGGCGTGATTCCCTACGGCCGCAACTGGGGCACCAGTTCGGCCATGGTCCTGGAGGCATGACTACCATGAACGACAACATAGCCGCGGGGGCGCCGGCGCGTCCCATACCGAAACCAGGTGTCTACGTGGACACCCAGCCGTTCTGGGACGGCATCGCGCAGGGCAAGCTGGTGCTGCAGTATTGCACCGTCGCCGGACGCTTCCAGCACTATCCCAAGCCGGTCAGCAGCTACACGGGCCGGCGCACCCTGGAATGGCGGGAAGTATCGGGGAAGGGCACCATCTATGCCGCCACGGTGGTACGCATTCCGGGGCCCGGCGTGGAGGGGCGCATACCCTTATGCGTCGCCACGGTGGAGCTCGACGAAGGTGTGCGCATCATCGCCAACCTGCTGGGTTGCGACCCCGCCGAGATGGCGGTGGGCAAGCGGGTCAAGCTGGCGGTCGACCACCTTGCGCCAGGGCATCCCTATCCGGCGTTCGAACTGGAATAAGGCGACGTCATGCGGCTCGAACAATTCCTGGCAGCGCATGCGCTGCGCTTTCCCGGCAAGACGGCGGTGAAATGCGGCAACCGGTCCCTGACGTACGCCGAACTGCTGGCCACCTCCCGGTCGCTGGCCGCGGGCATGCGGCGATCGGGGGTAGGGCCGGGCGACCGTGTCGTGGTTTACCTGCCCAACTGCATCGAGATCGCGCAGGTGCTGTACGCCGCCTTCTGGCTGGGGGCGCTGGTTATCCCGGTGAACACGCGCAATACGCCACGCGAGCTGGCGTACTTCGCGCGGGATAGCCAGGCCTGCATGCTGGTATTCCATGCGGACGACGCGCCGGCCATCGAATCCCTGGGCGACGGCTTGGGCGGCCTGCGCCGCGTCGTCGTGGACGGTGCCGCGCATGACGCGCAAGCCCTGGCGACGCTGATGCGGCCCTCCGACGAGCGCCTGCCCGATGTGCCGCTGCATCCGGACGATGCGATGATTCTTTACACGTCGGGCACGACGGGCCAGCCGAAGGGCGCGATCCTGACGCACGCGAATTTCGTCATCGGCAACGCTTTCATTAACGCGGTGGAATGGGGCATTACGGCGGATGACGTCTTCCTCGTCACGACGCCGCTGGCCCACCGCACCGGTCTGGCGCGGCTGATGAATTCCATGGGCCTGGGCGCGACGCTGGTGGTGATGGAACGTTTCGATGCGCGGCAGGCCGTGGACATCATCGAGCGCGAGCGCGTCACGGCCGCCGGCATGGTGCCCACGGTCGCGCGCATGCTGATGCCGATCCTGGAAGAACAGGCATCGCGCTGCGCGAGCCTGCGCCACATCATCGTAACGGGCGAGGCCTTTCCGATCGAGCTCAAGCGCCGGATGATAGAGAAACTGCCTGGCGCCCGGCTGCATTCCTTTTTCGCCATGACCGAAGTCGGATCGGTCACGGTCCTCAATCACGAGGAGCAGTTCACCCATCCCGGCTCGGTGGGCCGCGTGACGCCCGGTGTGGAAGTCAAGCTGGTCGACGAGCGGGGGCAGCGGGTGTCCGTCGACGACGTCGGTGAAATCCTGGTCCGCGCCGGCGAGGCCGGACGCTTCACGACCATGCGTGGCTACTACGGGCGGCCCGAGGCGACCGCGGAAACCATCGTGGACGGCTGGGTGCATACCGGCGACATGGGCCGCTTCGATAGCGACGGCTACCTGTATATCGTGGATCGCAAGAAGGACATGGTGCTGAGCGGCGGCTTCAATATCTACACCAAAGAGGTGGAACAGGCGCTGGCCGAGCATCCTGCCGTGGCCGATGTGGCGGTGGTCGGCGTGCCGGACCCCATCTATGGCGAGGCAGTGGCCGCGTTCATCGAACTGTGCCCGGGGGCGACGCTCAGCGTGGAGGCTGTCCAGGCCCATGCGCGCGAACGGATCGCCAGCTACAAGAAGCCCAAGCATGTCTTCTTCGTCGAGGCGCTGCCGCGCAGCGGCGTCGGGAAAGTCCTGAAACGGGATCTGCGGGAAATCGCCCTGTCCAGAATGGTGCAAGCCGCATGACGCTCAGAACCGAAACCGACGGGCAGGCGGCTTTCCGCGCGGAGGTGCGGGCCTGGCTGCGTGAACATGTGCCGGCATCCTTGCGTCATGCGACGTTTCGTCCCTCGCCGGAACAGGCGATGCAATGGTACCGGACGCTGTCGCGGCGCGGCTGGATCGCCCCGCATTGGCCACGCGAATACGGCGGGATGGGGGCCACGCCGATGGAGCAGTTGATCCTGATGGAGGAGATGGCGCTCGCGGGGACGCCCGACATCCCCACCCAGGGGCTGAACCACATCGGACCGCTGCTGATCTCGCGCGGTACCCCCGCGCAGCGGGCGCGGCACCTGCCGGCCATCCTGGCGGGCGACGCAATCTGGTGCCAGGGCTATTCCGAACCCGGCGCGGGCTCGGACCTGGCCAGCCTGTCCACGCGGGGCCAGGTACGCGACGGGCACCTGGTCATCAACGGGCACAAGATCTGGACGACGTGGGGACATCATGCGGACTGGATGTTCGCGCTGGTGCGCACTTCGAATGAAGGCAGGCCCAGGGACGGGATTACCTTCGTCCTGATCCCCATGGCTACCTTCGGCATCCGGCGGCGTCCCATACGCACCATCGCCGGCGATGACGAATTCGCGGAGGTCTTCCTCGACGATGTCGCGGTGCCGCTGGATAACGTGGTGGGCGACGTGGGCCGGGGCTGGGAAGTGGCAACGGCGGTCCTCAGCGAAGAGCGTCTGCGGATCGGTTCGCCGGCGCAGGCGCTGCGGGCCCGTGAACGGCTGCGCATGATGCTGCGCGCCGCGCCGGCGACCCAGGTACCGGCCAGCGTGCGCGAAGAGGCGGCGTTGGCCGAGGTCGAGGTGCAGGCCTTGTGCGCGGCCTACCTGGAGGCGGCCGAAGCCGCGTCCGGAGAGGCGCGGGAAGGCGGTGTGGACAGCGCCTATTTGAAGCTGCTGGCCACGGACACCGTGCATCTGCTGCTGGACCTGGCGCGGCGTGTCGCCGGCCCGGGCGCGGCGCTGCGCGATCCCTCGCGCCGCGGCGAGGACCTGCTCGACTCCACGCAGATGTTCCTGCAGGCCCGCCGCCTGAGTATCTATGGCGGTAGCAGCGAGGTGCAGCGCGGCATTATCGCGGCTCGGGTACTGGACCTGCCGGCCGGGGGGAGCAAGCGATGAACATGGAATATGCCGCGCAGCTGCGGATGATAGGCGAGAGCGCCGCGCATTTCGCTGCCGGCCAGGGCGGCGCGGCGGCCGCGCGTGTCGTCCAGGACGGCGGTACGGCGTGGGATATGGCGGCCTGGAAAGACATCGGCGCCCTGGGCTGGTTCGGCATCGCCGTAGAGGAACAGCAAGGCGGCCTGGGCCTGTCCGCACCCGCGGCAGTCGTGGTCGCCCAGGAGGCCGGGCGCGCGCTGATGATGCCGCCGGTGGCGTCGGGCATCGCCGTCGCGGCCATTTTGGCCCAGGCCGGCGATGCGGCAGGGCAGGTCCTGGATGACGTGCTTGCCGGACATGTCCTGGCCGTGCCGGCACCGGTCGCGGCGGCGGAAGACGGGGTGCGCGGCGCCACGCTGGTCCCGGACGCAGGCAGGGCGACGCATTGGCTGCTGGCCACCGAATGCGAAAGCGCTTTCGAGGCCCGGCTGGTCGCAAAGGGGGCGCCGGGAACGCAATGCGAGACGCGCCCGGCCGTGGACGGGACCGGGCTGGCCGACATCCGGGTCAGCGCGTCCGCGTGGGAGGACGCGCCTGTCATGCTGGATGGCGTACACGGCCCGGCTGCATGGCGGCAGGGCCATCACCTGCTATGGCTGCTGGACGCTGCCTATCTGAGCGGCCTGACGGAAGCCGCGCTGGAGCTGGCGCTGGAATACATGCGGCTGCGCCGCCAGTTCGGCGTGCCCATCGGCAGCTTCCAGGCCCTGCAGCATCGCGCCGCGATGTGCCACGTGGACGGCAAGGCCACCCGTGCGCTGGTCCACGAGGCCGCGCAAGCGTGGGGTGGGGCACGGCAGGCCTGGGCGGCCGCCGCCGCCTACCACCGCGCCGCGGCGTCCGCCCTGCGCGTGACGAAGGAAGTCATCCAATTCCATGGCGCCATCGGTTTCGCGGATGAGCACGACGCGGGCCTGTTTCTGAAACGCGCGATGACCGTGGGCGCGCGTCATGGACGGGACGTCCGTCAGGTATTGATGGGCGGGATGGAGTAATTCCCCAGGGATACGGAGTATCCGTCCTCCGCGGTTGGCCTGGTGGCCCAGGCAACCGCGATTCCGCATTGGCGCGCGGTACGCGGGGCGCAGCGATCCCCCGTGCTGCCGGGCCGGCCGAGATCTCCATGTGCCGCCCGAAGGCGGCCGCCGGGATACCCCATAACTATTTCCCCAGCATCGCCGCCCATGGGCGGCTCCGTTGCACGAGCGGCGTCCTTTTCGCTGATCCTTTCCGTACGCTGCACGTATTTCGCGATCGAGTGTATGATATACTACATGTAATGTACGATATAAATCTATCGGCGTGATTCTGCTTTGGATAACTATCCCTTATCGCAACTTATCGTCGATGGCGCGGCCCGGAGATGTGTCGACCGGTGGGAGACTGCCGGAGCCCCTTCACCACGTACGGTTTTCCCATAGAGATTGCCCATGGCCATTACCGAACTGGACGTGCACGGCGCCGCCGACGCGTTGTTGCGCGAGGGCGAGCGCCCGACCATCGAACGCGTCCGTCTGAAACTGGGACGCGGGTCTCCCAATACCATCACTGGCTTTTTGAACACCTGGTTTGCCGGTCTGGGCGAACGCCTTGCCGGCGCCCGCGACGCCACGCTGCCGGACCCGGTAGCGAAACTGGCGCAGGAAGTCTGGCGCGCGGCGATCGAGCAGGCGCGGCGGCAAGCCGAGACGCATCAGTCCGAGGTGGCCGCCGAGCTGGCCGGGGAACGCGAACGCCTGGCGGCCATGGAGGAAGCGCTCCACCAGGGCCAGGAGCGCTTGCAGGCCCGCGAGGCCGACCTGGAATTGGGTTTGCAGGCATTGCGCGAACAAGTGGTGGCGGCGCAGGACGCCGCCTACACCGCCGCGGTCCGCTTGCAGGCCGAACAGCAGCAACTGGCCGCGGCGCGCGATGCGCTTGCGCAGGCGCGTGCCGAAGCCGGGTCCTTGCGCGGCCAACTCGTCGATGTGCAGACGCATCAGGCGCGGGCGCTGGCCGACGCGCAGGATAGGCATGCGGCGCAAGAACGCAGATGGTTGAACGACCTGGATGCGGAGCGCCAGCTCACCAAGCGCCTGAATGCCGAGCTGGAGCGCATGCGGCAGGCGGCCGACCGCGATCGGCAAGCCGCGGAGCAGGAAAGGCAGGGCGCGGAACGGCAGCGGCAGGCGGCCGAGCAGGCGCGTGGCGAAGCGCAGGCCCTGGCCGCGGAGCTGCAGAGCGAGTTGCGCCGCGCGTTGCGGACGGAGACCTCGTTGCGCGAGGAACTGGCCGCCGCGACGGCGCGCCTGGGCGCGGCGGAGACCGCAGCGGGCGTGAACGAAACAGCCGCCGCGCGGCGCGAAGCCGATCTGCTGCGTCAGGTCCGGGAGCTATCCGCGCAGTTGGCGGCCAGGGAGAAGCAACTGGACGAATGGGCGCGATCCCTGGCGCCGCGCCGGGCCGCGCGCCGCGATACCAAGCCGCAGGCCGGCTGACACGGCGCGGGTGCTTCGCCTGCCTTCTACCGATGGGTAATGAACTTGGTGACCAGATAACCATCGAAGGTCTCGGCGCCGCCTTCGCTGCCCATGCCGCTGTCCTTGACGCCGCCGAACGGCATTTCCGCCGCGCCGCTGCCATAGTGATTGATGTTCACCATGCCGGCTTCCAGCGCATTGGACGCCAGGGTCGCCGTCCTTAGCGATTCCGTGAAGACGTAGGAACTCAGCCCATACGGCAGGGCGTTGGCCAGCCGTATGCCGTCCTCGAACGTATCGAAGGGTGCCACGGGCGCGATGGGGCCGAAGGGTTCCTCATGCATCAAACGCGCATCGGCCGCGAGGCCCGCGACGACGGTCGGCGCGAAGAACGATCCGCGCGTACCGATGCGGGCGCCGCCCGTCAGCACTTCGCCCTTGCGCTGCCGCACGTCTTCCATGAAGCCTTCCATCGCGGCGACGCGGCGGTCGTGCACCAGCGGCCCCATGTCCACGCCGTCCTCCAGTCCGTCGCCCACCTTCAGCGCGCGTGTCACCTCGACGAACCGTGCGACGAAGCGATCGTAGGCCTTGCGCTGCACGAAGAAGCGCGAAGGGGATATGCAGACCTGCCCCGCATTGCGCATCTTGAATCGCGCCAGCAGGTCGGCCGCCCGCTCCAGATCGGCGTCGTCGAACACGAGGACGGGCGCGTGCCCGCCCAGCTCCATGGTCATGCGCTTCATGTGGCTGGCCGCCAGCGCGGCCACCTGCTTGCCCACCACGGTGGAGCCGGTGAAAGACACCTTGCGCACGATGGGCGAGCGGATCAGGTAGCCGGATATATCGGCCGGCACGCCCCACACCAGGTTCAGGCAGCCGGCCGGCAGGCCCGCGTCGTGCAGGGCGCGCACCAGCGCGATGACGCCGCTGGGGCTGTCTTCCGGGCCTTTGATGATGAGCGTGCAGCCGCTGCCCAGGGCCGCGAAGACCTTGCGCGCAGCCTGTCCGATCGGAAAATTCCAGGGCGAAAAAGCCACGCATACGCCCACCGGTTCGCGCTGCACGAACTGGCGCACATCCGCCTGGCGCGGCGGAATCACGCGGCCGTAGATACGGCGGCCTTCCTCCGCGTGCCAATCGGCGTGTTCGGCGCTCTTGTCGGTTTCGGCCAGTGCCTCGGATAGGGGTTTGCCCTGGTCCAGGGAGATATTGCGGGCGATCTCGCCGACACGCTCGCGCAAAAGGTCGCCGGCCTTGCGCAGGATGGCCGACCGTTCCAGGGGCGAGGTGCGTTTCCAGGTATCGAATGCCTGTTGCGCCGCAGCCAACGCCTGGTCCAGGTCTTCCGTGGTGGCATGCGGCAGGTGGCCCAGGACTTCGCCGTTGGCGGGATTCGTCACGGGCTGCGTGGTTCGCCCGTCGGCGGCGATAAAGCGTCCGTTGATGTAAAGGGCCGGATGTTCGTACATCGTTGTGTCTCCTGTTGTTTCGCGGCGCCTGGAATGCGACGGGCTATGGTAGCAACGGCGCGACGGCGCCGATTTCTTTTTGGGAACGCCACCCTTCTCGTTTGGAAAAACCGGGCCCTCGCGGTGCCGCGGGCCGGATAGCGGGACGGCATGTGGGCAGGCATGCCGCGGCGGGACCCTTGCCCGGCGGAGAACTGCGATGTTCCAAAAATTCAATGCGCCCGCCCGTGGCATGGCCATAATCTTGCGTGGTATCCGGTCCAAGGCCGGATGTCATGGCAGCCGGCGCAACGCGGCGCCGCGAAAACAAAACCAAATGGAGACATTCATGGGCCCGATCCGCAAGCTCAAGCACCTCTTTGCCGCCGTGGCGGCCGTTGCCGGCGTGGCGCTGGCGCACCCCGCATGGGCCGACTACCCCGACCGTCCGGTTTCGGTCATCGTCGGATTTCCGGCGGGCGGCTCGGCGGACCCCTTCGCGCGGCTGTTCGGCCAGGAGCTTTCCAAGAAATGGGGGCAGCCCGTCGTCGTCGAGAACAAGGCGGGCGCCAATGCGCTGATCGGTACCGGCTATGTGGCCAAGGCCGCGCCCGACGGCTATACGCTGCTGGTGGCGCTGGGCAACCATACGATGAATCCGGCAATGTACAAGAACATGCAGTTCGACACGTCCAAGGATTTCGCGCCCATCGCGCTGCTGGCGCTGGCGCCCAACGTGCTGGTGGTTCGCAACAACTTCCCGGCCAGGGACTTCAAGGAATTCCTGGAGGTGCTCAAGCGCAACCCGGGCAAGTTCACGTATGCGTCCTCCGGCAATGGGGGGACGCCCCATCTGGCGGGGGTGCTGTTCAGCCAGAAGACCGGTACGTCCATCCTGCACGTGCCGTACAAGGGCGCGGCGCCGGCGATCGCCGACCTGATGGGCGGCACGGTGGATATGTCCTTCGCGACGCTCAGTTCGGCGCTGCCGCAGATCAAGGCAGGCAAGATCCGCGCGCTGGCCATCACTTATGACAAGCGCGTGCCGCAGTTGCCCGATGTGCCGTCGCTCGACGAACTGGGCGTGAAGGGTGTCGACATCGCGACGTGGTACGGCTTCCTGGCGCCGGCCGGCACGCCGCCCAAGGTGATCAAGAAGATCCATGCGGACCTGGCGGAAATCGCCGCACGCCCGGCGGTGCGGGAACAACTGACGACCATGCTGGGATCGGTGGTCATTTCCGAAGGCCCGGCCCAGTTCCAGCAACGCATCGACAAGGAACTCGGCGAATGGGACGCGGTGATCAAGAAGGCCGGCCTCGCGCTGAATTGACGCCCGGTCCGCGGCATGCCGCCGCGCCCGTGGCCCCGCCCCTGCGCGTCATGTTCCTGCCTGCGTTTCCACGATTTTCAGCGAGAGGTCCGCGTGTCCATCCTACAGTTCCTGACCAAAGTGCATTTCGATTACGGTAGCCGGCGCGAATTGCCCGGCGAGCTGGCGCGCAACGGCGTGCGGCGGCCCTTGTTCGTGACCGACAAGGGCCTGATCGCCGCCGGGGTCTTCGCCATGGCGATCGAGCCTTTGGGCGGGGCCGGCGATGCGCCGGTCTTCGACGATACGCCGGCCAATCCCACCGAAGACGCCGTCGAGGCAGGCCATGCGATGTTCCGCAGCGAACGCTGCGACGGCATCGTCGCCATCGGCGGCGGTGCCTCGCTGGACCTGGCCAAGGCGATTGCCGTGATGTGCGGCGATCCCGCGCCCTTGTGGGAATACTGCAACCGCCATCCCAAGCCACGGCCGGTGGGCGCCACGCCGCCGCTGGTCGTGCTGCCCACCACGTCGGGTAGCGGCAGCGAAGTCGGCCGCTCCGCGGTCATCATCTTCCGTAACGGGATCAAGGCCGGCGTGGGGTGCCCCAATGTGGTGAAGGCCGCCATCTGCGATCCCGAACTCACGCTGGGGCTGCCGCGCTATATGACGGCCGCGACCGGCATGGACGCCCTGACGCACTGCGTAGAAACCTTCTGTTCCCCGGTCGTCAATCCGCCGGCCGACGCCATCGCGCTGGACGGCCTGAAACGGGTGTACGCCAACATCGAGCGCGTGACCGTGGACGGCAGCGACCGCGACGCCCGCTGGCACATGATGATGGGCGCCCTGGAAGGCGCGATCTGCTTCCAGAAAGGACTGGGCGCGGTGCACTCGATGTCGCATGCCTTGGGGGCGCTGAACCATCATCACGGCACACTCAACGCGATCCTGCTGCCGCACGTGATCGGCCATAACCGCGAGTGGCTGGCCGGCAAATTGCCCGCCTTGCGCCAGGCCATGGGGTTGGCGGACGACGCGGACCTGGCAAGGGTGTTCCTGGACTTGAACAGCCGGCTCGGCTTGCCTTCGGGCCTGAAGGCGCTGGGCGTGGACCCCGCGATCTTCGATGCCATCGCCGATGCCTCGCTGGCCGACAACGCCCACAAGACGAACCCGCGCCCCCTCGCCAAACAGGACTATCTCGCCTTGCTGGCGGCGGCGTACTGAGCGCCGCGCCCGGCTTTCAGCCCGCGGGGGCGCGCAGGACTTCCACCAGCTCGTCGACCGCCTGGTCGCGGTCGCGGTTGTGCCGCGTGCAGACATACAGCTGCCGCTCGGCCCAGTCGTCCTCCAGCCGCAGCCATGCCAGGCCCATATCGACGAGGTACTTGCTGGCGATCGACTCGGGCAATACCGCCAGGCCCAGTCCTTCCTGCACCATGCGGCAGCGCGCCTCGAAGTTGGAGACCTGCAATCGCACGTTCGGCGGCCGCGATACCGACTGGTCGACATAGGCAAGGAACTGGTCGTAGGAATGGCGCGGGAAATAGCCGACCAGGTCGTAATCGACGGCGTCCTCCAGATGGACCGCCTTGCGGTCGGCCAGCGGGTGGCCCAGCGGGACCACCAGGCCGACCCGGTCGCGGATATACGGATGGGACACCACGCCGGGCGCCGGGTGGCGGCCGTGATAGATACCGATATCGGCCCGGTCTTCCGCCACCATGCGGGGGATTTCGTCGCTATAGCATTCCAATAGATCCACGCTGACTTGCGGGTTCGCGCGCAGGTAGCGGCCGATCTGCGACGGCAGCATGACGAGAATGGGCGAGGGCAGGCTCGCCAGGCGGATCTTGGCCATGCCGTCCACGGCATAGCCTTCCACGGCGGCTTCGGCCAGGTGCAGGCTGCGCAGGATGGCCTTGGCGCGCTGGTAAAGCAGCATGCCCGCGGGCGTCGGCTCCACGCCGCGCCCGTGCCGGTGCAATAGCACGCGGTTCAGATGGCGTTCCATGTCGGCCACCCGCTTGCTGGCCGCCGATGTCACCAGGCTTTGGCGTTCGGCGGCCCTGGACAGGCTTTTTTCCTCCACCGCCGCGACGAATATTTTCAGGGCTGGTATGTCCAGGCCGCTCATGTTGTGCTCCCCCACCGATATGCCGGCGATAGGCCGGCAAGGCGCACCAGTGTAGCCGCCGCCGCGCCTTCGTACCGCGTCACGCGCGGGCGTTTCCGAACGCTTTGCAGGTGGAGTCCCTGCGGACCGTGCGATACCCCGCGCGTACAATCCCTGTTTCCAAAAGCCGCGGGAGCGATCGTGTACGGACGGTTGGTGGGTGTTATCGGGATGTGCTTCAGTGGCATCTTGCTGTCGCTGGGAACGACGGACATCGCGCGCGCCGCATCCTTCGATTGCAGGAAGGCGTCCGGCAAGGTCGAGCATGCAATCTGCGATAACCGGAACCTTGGCTGGCTGGACCAGTCCATGGCGTCGCTCTATGCCGACGCGCGGGCGAGTTCGACCGACGAAGCCGCTGCCGCTTTGCGGCGCGACCAGGTCGAATGGCTGAAAGCACGCAATGCCTGCGTTGCGCAGCCGAACGGGGTGGACGATTGCTTGAAAGGGCAGATGCAAACGCGCATCGCCCAGTTGGATAAAGCCAAAATGCAGGCCCAGGCATCGCTGGACCAGGTGCTTGCGAAGATTCCCTCGGATCCTGTTGTCGCCGCGAATGCCTTGCGTCGCTACCATGTGGGATTGAGCGCGGCCTGGATGCTCTACCTGCACAAATTCGTGCCGGCCGCCGGCGTGACCGCGGCGCAGGCGCGGGAGAACCTGAAAATCGCCCAGGCCGCGCTGGCCGATGAACCCAACGTGTCGGCCATCATGGAAGACCTGGAGAAGGACAAGGGCGCGAACTCCGGCATCTATGTGCTGACGATGCTCAGGCTGCATATCGAGCGCGCGGGCTATGAGCCGCCGCGAGCGCCGGTGCATTGCTTCATTTTCGCGCGCCAGGACCAAGCCTACGATGCCTTCGGCCCGTTCTACGGATCTTCGCAGGACGCCGCGGCGCCCATCTGCGCTCCGCAAGGAGACCTGTTCGAACAACCCGCCTGGAAAACGCTGACGCAGGCGGTCAATCCGGCGCTGGCCAAGGCGACGCCGAAGCAGGGCACATTGCGTTTTTCGAGCTTTGCGCAGTGGAACATTCTGGCGCTGCGCGCTACGGTGTCACCGCGCGATTTCCTGAAGCCGCCCAAGGGTGAGGCGAAGGACGCTGCCGGCGAAAGCCCGGAGCAGCACATCCGCGACTGGACCGACAACGATAGCTGGCCGCAAGCCCAGCGCGAGCAGGCGTTGGCCGCAGTGGCGTCGACCGAAAACGCGACGGCACAGTGGCTGCAGTCGCAACGGGGCCTGGCGCCGGATGAAGCAGCGAAGGCTGCCCATGCCATTGTGCGGGAATGGCTGGATCAACGCGTTTCGTACATGCAGGAAGCCGGGGGCGGCTGATTCGGGGCAGGCGGCCGTCAGGGCGCTTGTGCCATGGCCGACCGGTCGCGGATATACGGATGGGACACCACGCCGCGCCGTCGTGCCGCGTCACGCGGACGGTTCGCCGATGTGCCAGGCGCTCAGGGATGCCTCGATGCGTTCGGCCTCGGCGGGCGTCATGCCCGCTTCGTCGTAATAGCGCTGCCGCTGCGAGACCACCGCACGCACGCGGTCCAGGATGGCGCGCGCCGCGTCCTCGCCGCGCAGGCCGAAGCGGCGGTATTCGGTCAGGCAATTCTCGAACGAGCTTACCCGTCCCTGCGCGCCCACGTGCAGATAGTGGCGGGCCGACCCTTCCTGTGTGGTGACGTCGAAAAGCGGCGCCAGGCGATAGGTGTCGGCGTCCTCGTCCTTCAGAAAGCCGATGTTCTTCAGATGATCGTCGGTGTTGTGCACGGCGACATTGAGCATCATGCGGGCATACAGCTCCTGCAGGTCGCGCACCGGATTGGACGAAATGCGCCGGATGACGTCGGCCAGCCGCGCATAGGAAAACGTCGCCTTGCCGCGCGGCCCGTCCAGTTCGCGTTTGCCTATCGAGACCGACGGGCTGATCAGCGCCGCGCCGCTCAGGAAATGCCGCCGCGCGACGACGGGGCCGCTGCCGTCCTTCGGCGGCAGCAGGTCGCGGTCGAAGCGGTGCGTCAGCAGGACCGCGCCCAGGTGGGTTTCGACCAGGCGGATGTGCGGCACGGTCAGCCCGATATCGCGGGCCATCCGCAGGTTGGCATATTCCACCCGCTGGCGGTCGTAGGATTCGCCCCGGCGCGGAAACTTGGCGATCCACATCTCGCCGCGGTCGTCGCGCACGATGGTCTTGGGGCGGGCGCCGCCGATGTCCCAGGAGCTGCCCAGCAGATCGCGGTAAAGCCCCTTGGGCTGGATACCCTGGTCGATGTCGGCGATCAGGTCCGCCAGCGAGTCGACTTCCGCGATTTCCGGCAGCCGGTACACCTTGCGCATATTGGGCGTCAGCAGGCGTGCGCTGAAGAAGA
Source organism: Bordetella sp. (assembly GCF_057362025.1). Classification (NCBI taxonomy): domain Bacteria; kingdom Pseudomonadati; phylum Pseudomonadota; class Betaproteobacteria; order Burkholderiales; family Alcaligenaceae; genus Bordetella; species Bordetella sp. Next base: position 13,572 of record NZ_JBMQQZ010000032.1, read on the forward strand.
GGGCGCCCACGCCCATGCCGCGGCCTTTCAGCAGGACTTCGTCCTCCGGCACGCGGGCGCCGGCGTTGTCCATGCGCATGACGTTGCGGCCCCAGGCGTCCGGCGCGGCATCGAAGATCGCACCCAGGGTTTCGTAGCGGCTGGTGGTGCTGAACGTGGTGGTGGAGTCCGCCAGCGGCAGGTTCAGCGGATCCAGCGGAAAGGCGCGCGGATCGTTCACATAGGAACGCACATAGGTGAATTGCGCGAAGAAGCTGTCTTCCCCGGCATCGTCCAGCGTCAGGACGCCGCACAGCACGGCTTCCCCGCGGATATCGACGTAGACGAAAAGCTCGCTTTCCACGTCCTTGGGCTTGCGCTTGCTCATGGCGGACGAGGGCCTTACAGGGCGTCCGGGTCGGCGCGGTGGGCGTGCGGGGCCTTGCGCGAGCCTCGCGCCGGCCTGCGCACGGCATCCAGGCGCTGGCCGACCTTATCCTGTTCCGGATCGGCCAGCTGGAACAACTGTTCGCTGAAGCCGTATTGGAGCAAGGCTTCGAACAGCAGCGCGGCCGAGACGCCGCCATCGCCCTTTTCCAGCCGGACGATGGTGGAACGGGAGACGCCGATGCGCTCGGCCAGCGCGGCTTCGGTTTCGGCGCGGCGCAGGCGCGCGGTGCGCAGATTCGCGCCGACCTGGGCCAGGGCCTGGGCGGCGTCGAAGGTGGGCGCGATTTTCTTTTTCATGCATCAATAATAATACTTTCCATCGAATTATGTGTCATTAATGATTCAATGTGGTTTCAGCGCTTGTCTCATTAAAAAGCCATAAATACGGTGAATGTACTATTAATGATTCATCTTTCCTGGTCCAGGCGCGCGCCGCTGCGGGCGTTTTGCCCCGGCCATGCGGCCCGCGCGATCATTGCGGCGCGATCTTCGCGTCCTTGATGACCTTCGCCCACTTCACCGTTTCGGACTGGATGAATGCGGCGAACTCCTCCGGTGTGCCGCCCGCCGCCTGGCTGCCCGAAGCGACGATGGCCTTGGCGACTTCCGGGTCCTTCAGTATCGCGTTCAATTCCTTGTTGAGCCGCTCGATGACGGGCCGCGGGGTGCCGGCGGGCGCGATGATGCCTTGCCAGTTGTACGACTCGTAGCCGGGCAGTCCGGATTCCGCCATGGTGGGCACGTCCGGCAGGACGGTCAGGCGGTGCGAGGCGGTCACGGCGATGGGCCGGACTTTATTGCCCTGGATGGCCGGCAAGGCCGCGTAGCCCATTTCGAACATCATGGTGATGTGCCCGCCCATCAAATCGGTGGAAGCCAGGCTGCCGCCTTTGTAGGGCACATGCGTGATTTCGATGTGCGCCTGTTCGGCGAACATTTCGCCGGACAGGTGGTGCGCGCCGCCTACGCCCGAGGACCCGAACGTCAGTTTGCCGGGCTCCGCCTTGGCCAGGGCGATCAATTCCCCCAGGTTCTTCGCCTTGACGGAATTGTTCACGCTCAGCACCAGCGGGCTGTTTTCGATCAGGATGACCGGCGCCAGGTCCTTGGCCGGATCGTAGGGAATGCTCTGCATGAGGCTGGGGTTGACGGCCAGGGGGGCCAGGTTGCCCGCGCCGATGGTGTATCCGTCCGGATTGGCGCGCGCGATGAAGGTGGTCCCCACCACGCCGCCGGCGCCGGCGCGGTTCTCCACGATCACCGACTGCTTCAGCCGGGGTTCCAGCTTGGCCGCGATCAGCCGCATGCGCGTGTCCGCGAAGCCGCCGGGGGCGTAGGGGATCACGATGGTGATGGGCTTGGCCGGCCAGTCTGCGCTGCCTTGCGCGCCTGCCGGCGCGGCGTGGACGAGCAGCGTTGCGGCCAGCCCTGCGGCGGCCAGGATGTGTTTTGCGTATGCCTTCATTGTGGATGTCTCCGGTGGACGTCGAAGTCGTCATGCCGTGGCTCGTTGATCGTCGTTCGGCATGCTGTAAGGATTGTGCCTGGAATTCGCGGTGGCATCCCGCTTGCTGCCTCCGGCCTATCGCCGGTAGCGCCGGCGATCCGCAACAAACCATGGATTCAGGAGTGCGCAATGGCTAAGGAATTGAAAGATGTATCGGTGGCGGTCCTGGCGGTCGACGGGTTCGAACAGGCGGAATTGACCGAGCCCTGCAAGGCGATCGTTGCCGCGGGCGGCCGCGCCGTCATCGTATCCAGCAAGCTCGACCCCATCCAGGGCTTCAAGCATACGGACAAGGGCGAGACGGTGAAGGTCGACCTGACGTTCAGCGATGTCGACGCCGAGCCGGAGAACTTCGATGGCGTCATGTTGCCCGGCGGCGTGGTCAACGCCGACGAGATCCGGCGGCATCCCAAGGCGCAGGACTTCGTGCGCCGCATGGACGCGGCAGGCAAGCCGGTGGGGGTGATCTGCCACGGCCCGTGGCTGCTGGTGTCCGCGGGCCTGGCGAAGGGGCGGACCCTGACGAGCTGGCCATCGCTGCAGGATGATCTGCGCAATGCCGGCGCGACCTGGGTGGACAAGGAAGTGGCGGTCGACCGCAACTGGGTCAGCAGCCGCAAGCCCGATGACCTGCCGGCGTTCAACCGGGAATTTCTAGCGCTGCTGGCGAAAAGCGCGCACGCGCACCCCGCTTGACCGGGGTGGACGCGGCGGCGGGTCGTTGCGACGCCGCGGCCGCGGGAGCGCCGGCAAGGAAATGCAGCAAACGCCTTTCGTCGGCATCCAGCCCGCGCGGCGTGGCCGGTGCCGCCGCCCGCGCGGGCAATTCGCCCGCCAGGTAAGCATCGACGACACGCGGGTGGATATAGCACTTGCGGCAGACGGTGGGGGTGTTGCCCAGCCGTTTGGCGACGGCCTTTACCACCTCGACCACATTGCGCCTGGCTTCGGCCTGGGTGGCGAACGGCCGTTTGGCCAGCTCCGCCAGGGCCAGTACCGATCCGGCCCAGGTGCGATAGTGCTTGGCCGTGAAGTCCGCCTGGCCGGCTTCGCGCAGATAGTCGTTGACGCAGCCGGAATCCACCACCCGCACCTTGCCGTCCGCTTCGCGATAGGTAAAAAGCTCGTGGCCGGTGATCTCCATGCAGCGCTTCACCACGGAGGCGATGCGGCGGTCGTTGACCGTGACGTCGTGCTCGATGCCGCTCTTGCCCTTGAAGCGGAAGCGGATGCGATCGCCCGCGACCGTCGTATGCCGGCGGCGCAGCGTCGTCAATCCGTACGAGCCGTTGGCGCGCGCATAGGCGGGCGAGCCGATGCGGATCAGCGTGGTTTCCAGCAGGCGTACCACCACCGCCACGACCTTGTCGTGCGACAGGCCGGGCCGGCGCAGGTCGCGCTCTACCTTGCGGCGGATGCGGGGCAGGGCCAGGGCGAAGGAAGCCAACTGCTCGTACTTGTTGGCATCGCGGACGGCATGCCAGGACGCGTGATAGCGATATTGCTTGCGGCCGCGCGCGTCGCGGCCCGTGGCCTGGATATGACCCGCGGCGTCCGGGCATATCCAGACATCCGTATAGGCCGGCGGAATCACCAGCGCGTTGATGCGGCCAATGACTTTCGGATCGCGTATGCGTTTGCCGCGGGCGTCGAGGTATTCGTAGGTGTCGCCGACCAATCGCCGAGTGATGCCCGGACCGTTGTCGTCGACATAGATCAGCCCGGCGATGGCACAGCATGCGTCCTGCGCGGCTGCAGGTTCGGGTGCGGCGTTCCTGGGGGTCGGCGAGTCGGACGTGGCGAGCAGCATGGCAGGTTCCATCGAGGCAGCGTCGCCGAGCAAGCCGCATGCCCGGGATGGATGGGCGCCGCCGTCTCCGGCACCCGCGGGCTGCCGGCACCGGCGATTCATGCCAATATGCCTAACTGATTGCTGTTTCACGCGAGGCTAACCATCATGCTCGAACGCCAGGATTTGCGGCATATCGCCCAGGAGACGCTGCGCCACTACCAGGAACGCGCCGACGCCTTCCGGGCGGGCACGCAAGACCACGATGTCAGCCAGAACATCTCCGCGCTGCTCACCCATATCCAGGGCAAGCCGCCTTTCCGCATCCTGGATTTCGGTTGCGGGCCGGGGCGGGACCTGCGCGCCTTTACCGCCGCCGGGCACCAGGCCATCGGGCTGGAAGGGCTGGCGGATTTCGTCGAGATGGCGCGGGCCGCCTCGGGCTGCGAAGTCTGGCAGCAGGATTTCCTTGCGCTGGACCTTCCGGCCGCGTATTTCGATGGCATCTACGCCAACGCGTCGCTGTTCCACGTCCCGTCCCAGGAGTTGCCGCGCGTGCTGGCCGAGCTGCGTGCCGCCCTCAAGGACGGCGGCGTGCTTTTCGCGTCGAACCCGCGCGGCAAGAACGAGGAAGGCTGGAACCGGGGCCGCTATGGCGCGTACCACGACCTGCAAGGCTGGCGCCGATACGTCGAAGCCGCCGGCTTCGCCGAAATCACGCACTACTACCGTCCTACCGGCTTGCCGTTCGAGCAGCAGCCCTGGCTGGCCAGCGTTTGGCGGGCCAGTTAGCGAAATGCCGGTCGCAGACCGCGATGAAATGATTGATCGTGGGCGTGGATTTGTCCTCGCGCCATGCCAGCCCCACGGAAAGGTCCGGTGATTGCTCGCGGAAATCGCAGTAGGTGACGCCCGCCAGCGGCAGCATCGATTGTGAACGCGGGACAGGGGCGAAGCCGCGGCCGGCGGCCACCAGGGCCAGCGAGGCATGCATGGTCCGCACCTCGAAATAATCCAGGGGCTGGACGTCGTGGCGATGGAAGAAATCGCGAAACAGGCTTTGGGTGCTGCGCCGGACATCATGGCTGGGATAGCCGATCATGCTGCGGCCGTCCAGACTTTTGACGGAAACCCGGCCGTTGCGGTCCAGCGCCCATTCGGTGGGAATGGCCACGGCGTAGCGCTCGGAGAACAGCCGGCGCGTGCGCAGCGAACCGTGATGGATGGGCTCGCGTACCAGGCCGATGTCGATGGTGCCCTCCAGCAGCCGGCTGACCTGCTCCGTGGTGGTGTATTCCACCAGGTTCACGCGCCGGCGCGGGTCGTGCGAGAAATACTCGCGCAGCAGGGAGGGAAGGAAGGTATAGGTGTGCGCATGCAGCAGGCCCAGCGTCAGCGTCAGGCTGTCCTTGTCGCGCGCGGCGTTGACCACTTCGCGGCATTGGTCGACGTCGCGAAGGATGGCGCGCGCGTGCTCCAGCAGCGCCTCGCCCTCGGCCGTCAGGCTGACCGAACGGGTCGTGCGCACCAGCAGCCTGCTGCCCAGTTCCGCTTCCAGTGCCTGGATGTGTTCGCTAAGGGGCGGCTGGCTGATTCCCAACCGGCTGGCGGCCCGGCCGAAATGCGTTTCCTCGGCCACCGCGACGAAATACCGCAGACGCTTGAGATCCATGATTGATCCGGATAGGCCTATTAATCGACGGTCGAAACTGTATTAGACGCTAATAATCGCCGCCGATAAACTCTTGCTTACACGGTCTGACGAAGGACCGGATCGAGGCGAGGATGACATGCGAATTGTGAGATTGACGGGGGTGATCGGCGCGGAGCTGCTGGACGTGGACGTCTCCAGGGCGCTCACGGCCGAGGAAGCGGCGGCGATCCGCCAGGCGCTGCTGGACTACCAGGTGGTGTTCTTTCGCGACCAGCAACTGACGCCGGAACAGCACATCGCCTTCGCGCGATATTTCGGCGAGATCAGCATGACGCCGGTCTACCACACGCTGCCTGAATATCCGCAGATCATGCCGGTGGTCAAGGAGCCGACGGACAAGGACGTCATCGGCGATACCTGGCATACGGACGAGACGTACCATCCGACGCCGCCGCTGGGGTCCATTCTTTACGGACGGGAAGTGCCGGAATTCGGCGGGGATACGCTGTGGTGCAATCTGTATCGTGCCTATGACACCCTGTCCGACGGGATGAAAGAGATGCTGGGCGGAATGCGCGCGGTGCACAGCAATAATTTCCTGTCCGCCAATTCCCAGGCGCGCAACGCCACACGATCGACCAAGCTGCGCGAAGATGTGGGCGTGATCGACAGCGTGCATCCGGTCGTACGCACGCATGAGGAAACGGGGCGCAAGTGCCTGTTCGTGAACCATCCGTTCACGTATTCCTTCGAAGGCATGACGCGCGAGGAAAGCCTGCCGCTGCTGCAATTCCTTTACCAGCACAGCGCCAGGCCGGAGAACACCTGCCGCTTCCGCTGGCGCCAGGGTTCGATGGCCTTCTGGGACAATCGCTGCACCATGCACTACGCCATCAACGATTATCCCGGACAGCGCCGAGCCATGCACCGGATCACGATCCAGGGCACGGCCCCCAGGTAGACCCGCGCTTTGCGCGGCGAGCGCCCCCGCAGAGGGGCGCACACATGCAAAAGCCACGCCAGTGGCTACAAGGAGACAGCAAATGAAGCGATACGCATGGCTGGCCGTCGGGCTGGCGGCATGGACGTCGATGGGCGCTGCCCACGCCGGCGAGGGCGCCGCCAAGTGGCCGGCGCAGCAGGTAAACCTGATCGTCGGCTACGCGCCGGGCGGTACCACGGACATCATCGCGCGCGCGGTGGCCAGCGTCCTGACCGAGCAATCCGGTCATCCCTTCGTGGTAGAGAACCGGACGGGCGCCAACAGCAATATCGGGGCCGAGTTCGTCAAGCGCGCCGCGCCCGACGGCTACACGTTTTTCGTGGGTTCCACGGCGAACGCCATCAATCGCACGCTCTACGCCAACCTGAACTACGACATCGCCGCCGACTACCGCGGGGTGGCCTTGCTGGGTACCGTACCCAACGTGCTGGTGGTCAATCCCAAACTGCCCATCCACAACGTGCAGGAATACATCGCCTATGCCAAGGCGCATCCCGGCAAGCTGACCTGTGCGTCTTCCGGGACAGGATCGGCCATCCATATGTCCTGCGAACTGTTCAAGATCCAGACCGGCACCCAGATTCTGCACGTGCCGTATCGCGGTAGCGGGCCGGCCATGACGGATTTGCTGGGCGGCCAGGTCGACTCCATCTTCGATAACCTGCCGACCGAACTGCCCAATGTGCAGGCCGGCAAGCTGCGCGCGCTGGGCGTTACCACTGCCCAGCGTTCGCCTTTCGCGCCCGACATTCCCACGCTGCGCGAGTCGGGGCTTCCGGATTTTTCCGTGGAATCGTGGTTCGGCCTGTTCGCGCCCAAGGATACCGACCCGGCCATCGTCGACAAAATGAACGCCGCGCTGAACAAGGCCCTGGCCAACGCACGGCTGCAGGGCATCTACAAGCAGTCCGGCATTACGCTGCCGCCGCCGCCCAACAGTCCCGCGCAGTTCGGCAAGTTCGTGCAAGGCGAGGTGACGCGGTGGGCCGACGTGGTCAAGCGTTCCGGGGCGCACGTGGATTGATCATGGCGCACAGGGTCACGCTGATAACGGGCGCCAACCGGGGCATCGGGCGGGCCACCGCCGAACGCCTGGCGCGCGATGGCCACCATGTCATCGGGTTGGCGCGCCACGCGCCGGCGGACGGTTTCCCGGGCGACTTCCACGAGGTCGACCTGGCCGACACGGCCCGCGCGGCGGAGGTGCTCGCCCGTATTACCGCCGCGCATCAGGTCGATCACGTCGTCAATAATGCCGGCCTGACCACCTCCAGTACGCTGCAGGAAACCACGCCGGAGGAACTGGACCGCATCCTGGCGCTGGGCCTGCGCGCGCCGATGCAATGCGCGCAGGCCTGCCTGCCGGGAATGATTGCCAAGGGCAGGGGTGCCATCGTCAATATTTCCAGCCGCGCCGCGCTGGGCATGGCGCGGCGCACCGCCTACGCGGGAGCCAAGAGCGGCCTGATAGGCATGACGCGCACCTGGGCGCTGGAACTGGGCAGGCACGGTATTACGGTGAACGCGGTGGCGCCGGGGCCGGTGCTGACCGAGCTGTACCGGAACAACAATCCCATGGACGAGGAGGCCGCTCGCGCGCTGGCCGGGCGGATTCCGCTGCGGCGCCTCGGGCAGCCGGAGGACATCGCCGGAACGATTGCTTTCTTCCTGTCCGACGACGCCCGGTTCGTGACGGGGCAGGTGTTGTACGCCTGCGGTGGCCTGTCCGTGGGCAGCGCGCCGATCTAGTGCGCGTCGCGCACCGCAACCGGCCGGAATCAAGGGTTCAGCAGCGCCACCAGGCCGAAGAGCCGGGCCAGGGCAGGGACGCTCATTAGCAGCACGAGCACGGCCGCGGTCGCGCCCACCACCGTCCACAGCGTGCGATTGGATCCCAGCGCGCGCGAATGGTGTCCGGTATGGCGCAGCAGGCGGACAACGAAAATCAATCCGACATTGCTCGCGACCAGGGCCAGGAAGGCGAAGGTGCGGGCGTAAACCTGCGGCTGGCCCTGCGCCAGCAGGACGGCGTACACGGCCAGTACCACGATGGCCGCCAGAACGCCGGCCGCCACGCCCTGCGCCAGCGTGCGGTTCGACAGCAGGCGCGCGCCGGGTCGTCGCGGCGGCACGCGCATCAGGTCTTCGCGCGCCGGTTCGTTTTCGAAGACGACCGAACAGACGGGGTTGATGATCAGTTCCAGGAACACGATGTGGACCGGCGCCAGCATCGGCGGCCAACCCACGAACACCGGGACCATGGCCGCGGCGATCATCGGAATATGGACGGCGACGGTGTAGCTGATGGCCTGGACGAGGTTGGCGTAGATGCGCCGTCCCAGCCGGATCGCGAAGACGATCGGGGCGAAGTCGTCGCGCAGCAGGACAAGGGACGCCACCTCGCGTGCCACTTCGGCGCCGCGCAAGCCCATGGCGATGCCGATGTGCGCGGCCTTCAGCGCCGGCGCGTCGTTGACGCCGTCCCCCGTCATGGCCACTACCTGGCCGCTTTGCCGCAGCGCGTTGACCAGCCGCAGCTTTTGGTCCGGCTTTACGCGCGCGTAAGTGTCGACGTGGCGGATGGCCTCGTTCAGCGCGGCGTCATCCATGGCTGCCAGTTCCTGGCCGGTCACGATGCGGGTGGCGTCGATGCCCACCTCGGCGGCGATCGCCCGCGCCGTGGAGGGGTAATCGCCGGTGATCATCACCACGCGGATGCCGGCCGTCCGGCATTCCGCGATCGCGCCCGCGGCCTCGGGCCGCACCGGGTCCAGCAGGCCGACCAAACCCACGAAGGTGAACGCGAAGTCGTGCTGCTTGTCCGGCCAGCCGGGTTCGGCGTAGCGCGCCTTGGCCACGCCGAGCACCCGCAGTCCGCCGGAGGCCATGCGCGCGGCCTCGTCCAGGATTTCGCGGGTTTCCTGCGGATCCAGATGGCAGAGGTCGCACACCGCTTCCGGCGCGCCCTTGCAGGCCACGGCGTGACGGCCCGGTTCGCGGGTGCGCCATGCGTGCGACATGGCGGGCAGCTCCGGCGTCAGGGCGTACTCGTGGTCGAGCAGCCAGTCCGCGTGCAGCCGTCCGGTGCCGGCCAGGCCGGTGCGGCCGGCTTCGTGGAAGGCGATCTCCATGGGATCGACCGGTTCGATCTCGCTGGCGAGCACCAGGTACTCGATCAGCTCGTGGAATGCCGGCTCGATGCGCGGCGTCGCCGGGTCGACCGCCTGCCGCTCGCCATGCGCGGCGAGCACCCGCACCGACATCCGGTTCTGCGTCAGCGTACCGGTCTTGTCCACGCACAGCACGGAAGTCTGCCCCAGGGTTTCGATGGCGCTCATGCGGCGCGTCAACACGCCTTCGCTGGCGATGCGGCGCGCCCCCAAGGCCATGAAGACGGTCAGGATGACTGGGATTTCCTGGGGCAGGATGCCCATCGCCAGCGTGACGCCGGCCAGTATCCCGGCCAGCCAGTCACCGACGCGCCAGCGGTAGGCCAGGACCAGCATCAGGCACAGCGCGATGGCCACCACGGCGAAGCGATTGACGAAGGTCCTGGTTTCCCGCTGCAGCGGCGAAGGGGCTTCCTGGATGCCGGTCAGCGATTTGCCGATGCGGCCCAGCGCCGTATCGGCGCCGGTCGAGGCGACGATCATCCTGCCCTGGCCCTGCACCACCATGGTTCCGAAAAAAAGCCGGCCGCCTGATTCGTCCGTATCGTGCGTGCCTGACGGCGACACGGACTTGGTTACCGGGACGGACTCGCCGGTCAGCATCGACTCGTCCACGTTCAGTTCATGGGCCTCCGCCACCACGCCGTCCGCGGGCACGCGTGCTCCCTCATCGACGAAGACCACGTCTCCCGGCACCAGATCGGCGGCGGAGACGAGCCGCCGTTGACCGTCCCGCAGTACCTGTGCGCGCGGGGCCGAGAGCTCGCGCAGGGATTGCAGCACCCGGGCAGTGCGATGGCTTTGGAATACTGTCAGCAGGACGATGGCGACCACGAACACGAGCAATGTCAGCGCTTCGGTGACGTCGCCCAGAACGAAATAGACACTGCTCGCGGCGAGCAGCAACAGGAACATGGGTTCGGCGATCACGTCGCCCAGGGCGCGCCACCAGGTGCAACGTGTGGCCGACCCGACGACGTTGGGGCCGTAACGGGCGCGCCGCGCGTCGGCCTGCGCGGTCGACAGCCCGCGCAGCACATCGGCGGGAGCGGCCGGCGGGAGCCGAGCGGCGGGTAGGACACCGGCGTCGGAAGGCGGGGTGGGAGAGGTCTGCATGCGGGCACCGGTCGGCGCGCGCGGCGCGCGCTGGCCTTCAGGATGATCGTGGCCGGACGGCGAGGCGTTGACCTGTGTCAAGTTGACCCATATCAATGAATGCGGACGGCGGCGCCGGTAGAGTGAGGGCATCTTTCTGGAGACCGATATGTACCGAAACATCCTCGTCGCCGTCGACGGCAGCACGTGTTCCGAACGCGCGCTGGATCACGCCATCTCGCTGGCGAAATCCGAACATGCCAGCCTCCTGGGCGTGTATATCGTGGAGTATCCCAGTTCCATGTACTCGTCCGCCTTCATCGACGTGGAACCTTTCCACGATGCCATGGTGACCGAGGCACGGTCGGTACTGGACAAGGTGCAGGCGAAGATGCGCGACGCGGGCGTGACCGGCCAGGTAAAGATGGTGGACGCCGGTGTGCTCAGCGGCACCATCGCCGAACAGCTCGAGAGCACGGCCGGTAGCGCCGGCGTGGACCTCGTGGTGTTGGGAACGCACGGCCGCCGGGGTTTCCAGCGCGTGATGCTGGGCAGCGTGGCGGAAAGCTTTGTCCGCCTGGCGACCTGCCCGGTGCTGCTGGTCCCGCATCGGGACTCGCCGGATGCTCCGCCGGCGCGGTAAGGTCGCTTAGAATCCCGGCAATCAGGTGTCTGGAGTAATTTCGATGGCCGGTGAATTCATAGACGTTCTGCTGGTGGACGACCACACTGTGGTGCGCAATGGCGTCCGCCTGATGCTGAGTTCCGCCACCGATATCCGCGTTACCGGCGAGGCCGAGAACGCGGTGCAGGCGCTGGAGCGGGTCAGGAGCGCGGACTTCGACGTCGCCCTGATCGACATCGCGCTGCCCGGCAAGAACGGCCTGGATTTGCTGCAATCGCTGCGCGCAGAACGGCCTGGCTTGGCCGTTCTGGTGCTGAGCACCTACGCCGAGGACATCTACGCCGTGCGCGCGCTGAAGCTGGGCGCGGCCGGCTACCTGACCAAGGACAGCCCGACCTCCACGCTGATCGACGCGGTGCGCAAGGCGGCCGCGGGTGGCAAGTACGTCAGCCCTTCGCTGATGGAACGCTTCGCCCTCATGATGGGAGGCGGGACCTCGGCCTCGCACGAGGCCTTGTCCAATCGCGAGCTCGAAGTCCTGAAGATGATCGCCAAGGGCGAAAGCGTGACGCGCATCGCCGAGGTGCTGCATCTAAGCCCCAAGACCGTCACGACATACCGCGCCCGCATCCTGGAAAAAATGGGCGTTCGCAGCAATGCCGAACTGGCGCGCTATGCCGCCGAGAACGGCCTGCTGATGTGATCCTTTCAATCGGCCTGCGGGCCGGTTGCGCATTTGACGCCTCGTGTAGGGGCCGTCCTACAAGAAGTGTCCAGGGAATGCCGATACCCGGCATGCCCATCCGTCCGGACAATGCTTCTTCACGCAAGGCCCGTCTTTCACGCGCCAGCCCACGGCGCGCATCCCGATAGGCGGCGCTTTCCCGCATCAGTTTCCGATCCTCCTCCCGCCGTCCGGCGGGCGGAATGGTCCCGTTCAACCCGCATTCCTGGAGAAGGCGCTTGCGCCTCGCGACATGGACGTCTTACGCCATTTCATCGTCAGCCAGCCGCTGATCGCACTGTTCATCACGATTTCACTGGGTTACCTCGTCGGGAAGATACGTGCCGGGACTTTCGTCCTGGGAGGTATCGCCGGCACGCTGCTGGTCGGCGTCATCGTCGGCCAGCTCGGCCTGATCAATTTCGATCCCGCGCTCAAGACGGTGTTCTTCGCCCTGTTCATCTACGCGGTCGGTTTCCAGGGCGGACCGCAATTCTTCCATGCGCTGAACCGGCGTTCGCTGAACCAGCTGGCGTCGGCTTTCGTCATGTGCCTGATGGGTCTGCTGTGCGTGCTGCTGGCCGCATGGCTGTTCGGCCTGGATCGCGGGATGGCGGCCGGCCTGGCGGCGGGCGGCTTAACCCAGTCCGCCATCCTGGGCACCGCCGGAGACGCGCTGGCACGGCTTGGCCTGCCTGCCGCTGTGACGAGCACCATGCAGACCAATGTGGCCGTGGGCTACGCCGTCTGCTACATATTCGGTTCGCTCGGGCCGATCATCATGGTGACGTGGTTCTTCCCATGGATCATGAAATGGGATATCCGCGCCGAGGCCGTCAAGCTGGCCAGGACCTTGTCGGGCGGGCGGCTGGAACTGGAAGCCGGCCAGTTCGACGCCCTGCAGCAGATCGTCACCCGGGTCTATGCGGTGGCGCCGGGCGACAAGGCGGTGGGCAAGACCGCCATGGCCATCGACGCCGAACTCTCGGATGCCGCCATCGAGGCCGTATGGCGCGAGGGAACGCCCCTGGAGCTGAAGGACGACACGGTCATCCGGGCCGGCGACCAGGTCGCCGTCACGGGCCGCGCCTCGCTGATCGGCGCGATGGCCGGCATGCTGGGCGGAGAGATCGCGCCGCCGCGCCAGCAACTGGTCGAAGAACGGCGCGAGATCATCCTCACCAATCCCGCGCTGTGCCACCGGGAGCTGGGCGATATCCATGACCATGCCAGCATCCAGTCGCGCCATGGTGTGTTCCTGGCGACCGTGCGGCGCATGGGCAAGGAGTTGCCCGTGCTGCGCAAGCTGACCCTGCAGCGCGGCGACGAACTGCATTTCGTGGGGACTCCCAAGGACCTGGACCGGGTCCAGTCCAGTCTTGGCTACAGGGTCAGCGCGGGCGCCGTCACCGATTTCGTTTTCTTCGGGATAGGCATGACCCTGGGCATGCTGATCGGCATGATCCAGTTCAAGCTGCTGGGCGTGCCGGTGTCCATCGGCAGCGGCGGCGGCTGCCTGCTTTCGGGCCTGCTGTTCGGCTGGCTGCGCAACGTCCACCCGCGGTTCGCCGCGCTGCCCGTGGGGGCGTCCACCTTCCTGCGCGACTTCGGCCTGGCCGTGTTCGTGGGCATCGTCGGCATCACCGCCGGCCCGCAGGCCCTGGCGGCCATCAGGCAGTACGGCCTGACGCTGTTCTTCCTGGGCGTGGGCGTGACGATCATCCCGCAGATCCTTACCTTTTTCTTCTCGTACTACGTGCTGGGCATCCGCAATCCCATCGAGGCCCTGGCCTGCGTGGCCGGCGGGCGCAGCGCCAACCCGTCGTTCGCCGCGCTGCTGGCGAAAGCGGGCAATGCCACCCCGGTGGTCTCGTTCACCGTGACCTACGCCGTGGCCAACGTCTTCCTGACGCTATGGGGTCCGGTGATCGTGGCCCTCGTTTCCAGGAATGCCGCCTGACCGGCGGCCTATCCATCGCGTTGCCGCACGCGCGGCGACCCTTAACTTCCAATGGACGACACATCATGCTAGATCTGGATATCGCCAAGCTCTCTGCCTTGAGCCCGTTCGAACTCAAGGACCAGCTCGCTGCCGCCGCGTCCTCGGATGCCGAGCGGCTGATGCTGAATGCCGGACGCGGCAATCCGAATTTCCTGGCGACGCTGCCGCGCTACGCATTCCTGGCGCTGGGAGAGTTCGCCATGCAGGAGGCGGCCCGCTCCTACGCCTACCTGGACAGCGGATTCGGCGGTTTGCCCGAGGCGCGCGGCATCGTGCAGCGCTTCGAGGCCTACGCCTCGCATCACGCGACCGGCGAGGGCGTCATCTTTTTGCGCAAGGCCATTGCCTACGTGAAAGACCAGCTGGGGCTGGATCGCGACGCTTTCCTGGTGGAGATGGTGGCCGCCTTCCTGGGGTGCAATTACCCGACACCGCCGCGCATGCTCCGGCATGTGGAGGAAATCGTCAAAGCCTACCTGGCGCAGGAAATGTTCGGCCCGATCCCGTCCAGCGGCGATTTTTCGCTCTTCGCCACGGAAGGGGGAACGGCGGCGATGACCTACATCTTCCAGAGCCTGGCGGTGAACAAGCTGATCCGGCCCGGCGACCGGATCGCGCTGGCCACGCCGATATTTTCGCCGTATCTGGAGATCCCGGCGCTGGCCGAGTATGACCTGGACGTGGTCGACGTGCGCATGGACGAACACGCCGACTGGCAGTTTCCCGAAAGCGAAATGACCAAGCTGCTGGATCCCGCCGTCAAGGTGTTCTGCCTGGTCAACCCCAGCAACCCGCCGTCGAACAAGCTGTCCAATGCGACGCTGGACGCGCTGGCCAGGCTCGTCGCGGGCGCCCGCCCCGATCTCATCATCGTGACCGACGATGTCTACGGCACTTTCGCCGACGATTTCGTGTCGCTGTTCGCCCGCTGCCCGCGCAATACGCTATGCGTGTACTCGTTTTCCAAATTCTTCGGCGCCACCGGATGGCGGCTGGGCACGATAGGCCTGCATCAGGACAATGTGCTGGACGCGGCGCTGGCCGGGCAACCGGAGGACGAGAAACAGGCATTGGCGCGCCGATACCGCTCGCTGACGGCCGAACCGGCGGCGCTGCGCTTTATCGACCGCCTGGTGGCCGATAGCCGCGCGGTCGCGCTGAATCACACGGCCGGGCTATCCGTGCCACAGCAGTTGCAAATGGCACTATTCGCGCTGAACGGCCTGATGGATCGCGAGGGACGCTACAAGACGGCGGCCAAGCAATTGATACGCAAGCGCTACCAGACGCTGTATCGCAGCATGGGTATCGAGGTCCGGCGCGGCCCCAACGACGTCAACTACTACACGCTGATCGATCTGCAGGAGCTCGCCGGAAAGATCTACGGCTCGGCCTTCGAACAGTGGTTTGTGGAGCGCGATCTCGGCATCCGCTTCCTGTTCCGCCTGGCCGAAGAGACCGGTGTGGTGCTGCTGCCGGGCAACGGCTTCGAAGTCGTCGATACCTCGGCACGGGTATCGCTGGCGAACTTGACCGAAGTAGAGTACGCGTCCATCGGCAAGTTCACCCGCCAGGTGCTGGACGAGTACTTCAAGGACTTCGTGGCGACCGTTGGTATGCCGGCAACCCTGGCCCCGTAGAAGGGCGGGTCGCGGCGGGTGGGACCTTGCGTACGACCAGGCCTTCGCGCGCGACCCCTTCGGTTATGGGCGGGTCGGTGTAGCGGGTTACCGCCAGATAGATCGTGAAGAAGCAGCCCGCCAGCACGGCGGCCGGCCCGGCCATGAGGATCCAGGGCCACGGTTCGCGGTACCAGGGGCGGGGCGGCGGGACCGGGGTTGCGCTCATGGCAGGGCCTCCTGACGAGCATGACGGGCCGCCAGGACCGGATGGCAGGGTCTTGGCGGGCATCATTGCGGAATGAAGAAACTGGCGGCTTCGTCGGTGCCGGGCGCGGCGCCGTCGGTACTGCTGCCGCGCGCGTGGATGACGATGCGATGGGCGCCCGGGGCGGCGCCGGCCGTCGGGGCGCGCGCGACGACCGGTACGATCTTGTTGTCCAGGGCGTCGACCCGTACGGTCGTGCTGCCGTCCGGCAAGGCCAGCACCAGTCCGTCCAGGCCGTCGGCGGACAGCGCGAGCTGCACGGGCGCGCCCGATGTATTCATGAATTGCAGGCGGTAGACATTCTCGATCATGCCGCCCGCGACCTCGCGGCCCAGCACGCCGCGGTCGCGGATGACGTCCATGCGCAGCGACGGACGCAGCCACAACGCCGTCATCAGGGCGACGACCAGGCCGGCCAGCAGCGTTCCGTACACCATCGTGCGAGGGCGCAGCAGCCGCCGTATGGCGGCACGGCGCGAGAGCCTTTCGTCGACGGCGCGCTCGGATGCGTAGCGGATCAGCCCGGGGGCGTACTGCATCTTCTTCATGACGTCATTGCAGGCGTCGACGCAGGCGCCGCAGCCTATGCACATGTACTGCAGCCCGTCGCGGATATCGATGCCGGTGGGGCAGACCTGCACGCACCAGTGGCAGTCGACACAGTCGCCCAGGCCCAGGGCGGCCACATCGGCACGGCGGGAGCGGCCGCCGCGGGGCTCGCCGCGCCGCTTGTCGTAGGTGACGACGAAGGTGTCCCGGTCCACCATCACGCTCTGGAAGCGGGCATAGGGACACATGTATTTGCACACCGACTCGCGCAGAAAACCGGCGTTGCCCCAGGTCGCGACGCTGTAGAACACGATCCAGAACCACTGCCACGGTCCCAGCTGCAAGGTGAACAGGTCGTGCGCCAACTGCCGGATCGGCGCGAAATACCCGATGAACGTACTGCCCGTCCACCACGCGATGGCCAGCCACAGCACGTGCTTGGTCGCCTTCAGCCGCAGCTTGCGGGCCGTCCACGGCCCCTGGTCCAGCCGCTGCCGGGCGGCGCGGTCGCCCTCCACCTTGCGTTCTATCCAGGCGAAGATTTCCGAATAGACCGTTTGCGGACAGGCATAACCGCAGAACAGCCGTCCCGCCAGCGCGGTGAACAGGAACAGGCCGAGCGCGGAGATCACCAGCAGGACGGCCAGGTAGACAACGTCCTGGGGCCAGAGCACCAGGCCGAACAGGTAGAAGCGGCGCGCGCCGAGGTCGAACAGCACGGCCTGCCGGCCGTCCCATTGCAGCCAGGGCAGGCCGTAGAACAGGGCCTGTGTCAGGAAGACGAAGACGATGCGCCAGCTGGCAAACGGGCCGGTGACCGCCCGCGCGTAGATTCGGGCATCGGCGACGCTCATGGCTGGCCCGGCGTATTCGATTGCCGCCAGACCCAGGCGGTCAGGATGCGGATCTGCGCCGGCGTCAGCACGCCTTCCTGCGCCGGCATGCGGTTGTCGCGGCCATTCAGGATGGTGGCTTCGATCGTGCGCTGCGAACTGCCATAGAGCCAGACGTCATCGGTCAGGTTGGGCGCGCCCAGAGCCTGGTTGCCTTTGGCGTCCGCCCCATGGCAGGCCACGCAATAGGTGCCGAATGCATCCTTGCCGCTGAACACCCGCGACTTGTCCACGCCCAGGCCGGACAGGGACCGCACGTAATCCGCGATATCGGAGGCGGTGCGGGCATCGATGACGCCGTTCCAGGCCGGCATGACGCCGTGCCGGCCCTGGGTGATGGTCTGCAGGATGGTTTCCGGCGACCCGCCGTACAGCCAGTCGCCGTCGGTCAGGTTGGGAAACCCGGGCGCGCCCTTGGCGTCCGAGCCGTGGCATTGGGCGCAGTTGTTCAGGAACAGGCGCTGGCCGATCTCCATGGCCCGGGTATCGCGCGCGATGTCGGGCACGGGCATGCCTTCATAGCGGGCGTACAAGGGCCGTGTGGCCGCGTCCTGCGCGGCGCGCTGGCGCTGCAGGTCGTCCGCGCTGGTATAGCCCAGCGTTCCAGCGTAGTGCCCCAGGCCGGGGAACAGCACCAGATAGCCCACCGCGAACAGGCACATCAACAGGTACATGATCGTCCACCAGCGCGGGACGGGATTGTTCAGTTCGGTCAGGTCGCCGTCCCAGACATGCCCCGTGCTGGCCGGTTCGTTGGCGGGCGCCTTGCCCAGCCAGCGGCGCTGGGTGTACAGCAGCCAAACGCACCAGACGATGCCGGTCATGGCGACGATGCCGACGAAATAGCCCCAGACGGGCGTGGTGAAGTCACTCATGGCGGTTTCCCATGCCGGATTGCGGCGTCGTGCATTCGTCGGGCAAGGCGAAGGGCAGCAGCGCGGAGTCCCGGTTGGCGGCCTGGCGGCCGCGGGACCAGGCCCATGCGATGATGCCCAGGAAGGTGGCCATGGATATGGCCGTCACGATGGCGGTCAGATAGGCCATGGTTCAGTCTCCCTTGGCGGATGCCGCCGGCGCGGCACTCTTGCGGGCGGCGACCCCCAGTTCCTGCAGATAGGCCACCAGCGCGTCTTCTTCGGTCTTGCCTTCCAGCGCCTTGGGGGCGTCGGCGATGTCCCGGTCGGTGTAGGGCACGCCCAGCTGGCGCAATGCCCGCATGCGGTCGGCGACGTTCTGTCCGGCCAGCGATGCGCTGCGCAGCCAGGGGTAGGCGGGCATGTTGGATTCCGGCACGACGGCGCGCGGATCGCGCAGGTGCTCGCGGTGCCAGGCGTCCGAATAGCGTCCGCCCACGCGCGCCAGGTCCGGTCCCGTGCGCTTGGAGCCCCACAGGAAGGGGTGATCGAAGACCGACTCGCCCGCCGTGGAGTACGGTCCATAGCGCTGGACTTCGGATTGCAGCATGCGCACCTGCTGCGAGTGGCAGCTGACACAGCCTTCGCGGATATAGACGTCGCGTCCCATCAGGCGCAGGGGGCTGTAGGGCTGGACGCCCGCCTCGGCCTCCGTCGTCGAATGCTGGTGGAACAGGGGAATGATCTGCACCAGCCCAGCCATCGACACGACGACGATCGTGGCCACGATCATCAGGCCGATGTTTTTTTCCAGCGTGTGGTGCGAAAAGAAGGATTGCTTGCCGGTGCTCATGGTCGATCCTTCAGGCGGCGGTGGTGGTGGCGACGGCCGGCTCGGCCAGCGGTACGGCGACGGGCTGCGGCGCGGGCTGCGGGATGGCGGGATCGACGGCGGTGGCCCTGCGCACGGTCATCCAGGTATTCCAGGCCATGACGAGCACGCCGGCCAGGAACATCGTCCCGCCCAGCAGGCGGATCAGGTAGTACGGGACGCGGGTTTTCAATTCCTCGACGAAGCTATAGACCAGCGTGCCGTCCGGGGCGGTGGCGCGCCACATCAGCCCCTGCTGGACGCCGGCAGTCCACATCGCCGCGATATACAGGACCACCCCCAGCGTGGCGACCCAGAAGTGCAGTTCGATGGCACGCACGCTGTACATGGTCTCGCGGCCGTAGAGTCGGGGGATCAGGTAGTAGAGCGAACCGAAGGTGATCATGGCGACCCAGCCCAGGGCGCCGGAATGCACGTGGCCGATCGTCCAGTCGGTGTAATGGGACAAGGCATTGACGCTGCGTATGGACATCATCGAGCCTTCGAAGGTCGCCATGCCGTAGAAGGACAGCGCGGTCACCAGGAACTTCAGAATGGGATCGGTACGCAGGCGATGCCAGGCCCCCTGCAGGGTGAGGATGCCGTTGATCATGCCGCCCCACGAGGGCGCCAGCAGCACCAGCGAAAACGTCATGCCCAGCGACTGCGTCCAATCCGGCAGCGAGGTATACAGCAGGTGATGCGGGCCGGCCCACATATAGGTAAAGACCAGCGCCCAGAAGTGGACGATGGACAGGCGATACGAATAGATCGGCCGGCCCGCCTGTTTCGGCACGAAGTAATACATCATGCCGAGGAAGCTGGTGGTCAGGAAAAAACCCACGGCGTTGTGCCCGTACCACCACTGGACCATGGCGTCCTGCACGCCCGCGTAGGCGGAATAGGACTTCCACATCGTCACCGGCAGTTCGACGTTGTTGACGATGTGCAGGATGGCGATCGTCAGGATGTAGGCGCCGAAGAACCAGTTGGCCACATAGATGTGCTTGACCTTGCGCTTGACGATGGTGCCGAAGAATACGACGGCGTAGGCCACCCACACCAGCGTGATCAGGATGTCGATCGGCCACTCGAGCTCGGCGTATTCCTTGGCCTGCGTCATGCCCATCGGCAGGGTGATGACCGCCAGCACGATGACCAGCTGCCAACCCCAGAAGGTGAAGGCGGCCAGGCCGTCGGAGAACAGCCGGACCTGGCTGGTGCGCTGCACCACGTAGTAGCTGGCGGCGAACAGGCCGCAGCCGCCGAAGGCGAAGATGACCGCGTTGGTGTGCAGCGGCCGCAGGCGGCCGTAGCTGAGCCACTCCACGCCGAAGTTGAGGGCGGGCCAGGTCAGCTGGGCGGCGATGATGACGCCAACCAGCATGCCCACCACGCCCCAG
>NZ_JBMQQZ010000033.1:0-60555 GCF_057362025.1 Bordetella sp.
CCGCGCGAAGGAATCTGAAGGGAGGACGGCCGGGCAAAAAACCCGCAAGAACCCCACCGCCACTTCGGCCGCCGTACGAAGATGACGACGCGGGAGTCCGGCGCGAAGGCGCCGGACCGGCTCCTCCGGGCTGGCCCCGACAGGCGCCACCCCCGACGGACGGCACTAGCAAACACCCGCCGAACGCCGCTCCAAACCCCAACCGCTATCAGGCATAAGCCTCGACAGGCAAGCAGGAACACACCAGGTTCCGATCGCCATAAGCATTATCGACACGCGCGACAGGCGGCCAATACTTGCCGTCCTTCAGGGACTCCAGCGGATACGCAGCCTCCCGGCGCGTATAGTCGTGATGCCACTCGTCGGCCATCAGCGCCGCCGCGGTATGCGGCGCGTTCCTCAGCACGTTATCGTCACGATCCCGTTCGCCCTTCTCGATCAGCGCGATCTCCCCGCGTATCGCGATCATCGCGTCCACGAAGCGATCGAGTTCCGCCAGCCCTTCGGACTCCGTCGGTTCCACCATCAGCGTCCCCGCAACCGGGAAACTCATGGTCGGCGCATGGAAGCCGTAATCGATCAGGCGCTTGGCGATATCCTCCGCCGACACACCGCTGCTGTCCTTCAAGGGACGCACGTCCAGAATGCACTCGTGCGCCACCCTGCCATTACGCCCGCAGTACAGCACCGGATAATGGTCGCGCAGGCGATGCGCGATGTAGTTGGCGTTCAGGATCGCCACTTCCGTCGCGCGCAGCAGCCCTTCGGCCCCCATCAGCGCGATATAGATATAGGGAATCGGCAGAATCCCCGCCGACCCGAACGGCGCCGCCGACACCGGCCCCACCTTCGCGCCTTCGGGCAGCCTGCCGCCGGCATCGACCACGCCCGGCAGATACGGCGCCAGATGCGCGCGCACCGCAACCGGACCCACGCCCGGGCCGCCGCCGCCGTGCGGAATGCAGAACGTCTTGTGCAGATTCAAGTGGGACACATCGGAGCCGAACTTGCCGGGCTTCGCCAGCCCGACCATCGCGTTCATGTTCGCGCCATCCATGTACACCTGCCCGCCGGCCTCGTGCACGATGTCGCAGATCTGCGTCACCGCTTCCTCGAACACCCCATGCGTGGACGGATAGGTGATCATCAGCGCCGACAGGCGGTCGCCGACCTGCGCCACCTTGGCGCGCAGATCCGCCACATCCACGTTGCCGTTGGTATCCGAAGCGACCACCACCACCTGCATCCCGGCCAACTGCGCCGACGCCGGGTTCGTGCCATGCGCGGACGACGGGATCAGGCAGACATTGCGCTGGTGCTGGCCATTGGCCTCGTGATAGGCACGAATCGCCAGCAGGCCGGCGTACTCGCCCTGCGCGCCGGAATTCGGCTGCAGGCTGACCGCGTCATAGCCGGTGATCTCGCACAGCGCGGCCGACAGCTTGTCGATCAAGGTCCGATAGCCGGCCGTCTGCGGCGCCGGCGCGAAAGGATGGATATGGGCGAATTCCGGCCAGGTGATCGGGATCATCTCGGCCGTCGCGTTCAGTTTCATGGTGCACGAACCCAGCGGGATCATGCTGCGATCCAGTGCCAGGTCCTTGTCGGCCAGCTTGCGCAGATAGCGCAGCATGTCGGTCTCCGACTGCACGCTGGAGAACACCGGATGCGTCAGGATATCGCCCTGGCGCGCCACGGAAGCCGGGATGCCGCCCGCGGCGCGTTTGTCCAGCGCGTCGATATCCAGCGCGCCCGGACCCTTGCCCAGCCCTCGCGCGAAGACCTCGGCCAGTTGCGCCAGATCGGCGTCCGTCACGGTCTCGTCCAGCGATACGGCCAGGTGCTCGCCGTCCACCGGGCGCAGGTTGATGCGTACGGCGTCCGCCGCCGCCTGCACCGCCGCCGTGGCGGCGCCGGTGCGGACCAGCAGCGTATCGAAGAAGCTGTCGTTCACTACCGTGGCGCCCAGGTCTTTCAGCGCCACGCTCAGGATGGCCGTGGCGCGCTGCACGCGCTGCGCGATGCGCCGGATACCGGCCGGACCGTGCCAGACGGCGTACATGCCGGCCATCACGGCCAGCAGTACCTGCGCCGTGCAGATATTGGAAGTCGCCTTCTCGCGGCGGATGTGCTGTTCCCGCGTCTGCAGCGCCAGGCGCAGCGCATTGCCGCCCTGCGCGTCCTTGGACACGCCCACCAGGCGGCCGGGCATGTTGCGCTTGTACGCGTCCTTGCAGGCCATGAAGCCGGCATGCGGGCCGCCGAAGCCGAAGGGAACGCCGAAACGCTGCGCCGAACCCACGGCGATGTCGGCTCCCCAGGCGCCCGGCGGCGCCAGCAGGGCCAGCGCCAGCAGGTCGGTCGCGCACGCCACCACCGCACCGCGCGCATGCGCGTCCGCGGCCAGCGCGCGATAGTCGGCCACCGCGCCCAGGCTGTGCGGATACTGCAGCAGCACGCCGAAGCAATCCGGCAGTCCGGCCGACTCGTCGCCGACGACAATCTCGATATCCAGGCCCTCGGCGCGCGTGCGCACCACCTCGATGGTCTGCGGATGGCAGTGGCGGGAAACGAAGAAGACATTGCTGCGCGAAGTCGCGCCCCGGCGCGCCAGCGTCATGGCTTCGGCCGCGGCCGTGCCCTCGTCCAGCAGCGACGCATTGGCGATGTCCAGACCCGTCAGGTCCGCCACCATGGTCTGGTAGTTCAGCAGCGCTTCCAGCCGGCCCTGCGAGATCTCGGGCTGGTAGGGCGTGTAGGCCGTGTACCAGGCGGGATTTTCCAGGATGTTGCGCAGGATGACGTTGGGCGTATGCGTGCCGTAATAGCCCTGGCCGATATAGCTGCGGTAGACCTGATTGCCGCGCGCGATGTCGCGCAGTTCGGCCAGTACGTCCGGCTCGCTGCGCGCCGGCGGCAGTGCCAGCGGCGCTTCGGTGCGTATGGCCGGCGGCACCACCTGGGCGATCAGCTCGTCCAGGCTGGGGACCTCCAGCACGCGCAGCATGGCGGCCTGGTCGACGTCCGAAGGACCTATATGGCGGGGGATGAAATCGGTATGCGTGTCGAGGGGGCGCGACATGGTATCTCTTGAAAAGTGGGCCTTACAGGGCTTCGTAGCCGGCGGCGTCCAGCAGCTTGTCCAGGTCGGCGGCGTTGTCCGGCTTGATCTTGAAGATCCAGGCGGTATAGGCCCCGCTGTTGATCTGCGCGGGATCGGCTTCCAGCGCATCGTTGAGGGCGACGATTTCGCCGGCGACCGGCGCATAGATGTCGGAGGCCGCCTTGACGGATTCCACCACCCCGGCGGTATCGCCCGCGGCCAGCTTGGCGCCGACCTTGACGTCGCCGACGAAAACGAGATCGCCCAGTTGTTCCTGGGCCTGGTCGGTGATGCCGACGACGAACACGTCGCCTTCGGCCTTCACCCATTCATGCGATTCGGTGTACTTGCGATCGGTAGGCAGGCTCATGGAAGCAGCTCCTAAGAATTCAAAAACCGTATGGGAGGATGGGTAGAGAAGAAATGCGCGCCCCGCCCATGCGCGGCAGGCGCCGCGATGAGCATTGCCAGTTTACGGTTGTTCGACCGCTTTGCCGTGACGGACGAACGGCAATTTGCATACCGTCGCCGGCACCCACTTGCCGCGGATATCGACCTGCACCGTGTCGCCGGGATTGACGCCCACCGGCATGCGGGCGAAGGCGATGGATACGCCCAGCGTCGGCGACATGGTGCCGCTGGTGATTTCGCCATCCCCATGGTCCGTGCGTACCGCCATGTGGGCGCGCATCACGCCGCGCTCGTTCAGCTTCAGCCCCAGGAAGGCGGCCGGCGTGGCGAATTGCTCGATGGCGGCGCGGCCGATGAAGGCGCGCGCGGGATCCTTCAGCGATACGGTCCAGGTCAGCCCGGCCTGGGCCGGCTGGGTCACTTCGTCCATGTCCTGCCCGTACAGGTTCATGCCGGCCTCCAGGCGCAGCGTATCGCGCGCGCCCAGGCCGCAGGGACGCACACCCTGCGCGGCCAGGTCGTTCCACAGGGCAAGCACTTCGGTGGCGGGCAGCACGATTTCGAAGCCGTCCTCGCCGGTGTAGCCGGTACGCGCCACCAGGGTTTCGGGTTCGAAGCGGGCGGCCGTGAACGGCGTCAGGGCTTCCGTGTCGGCCTTCCAGGCCGGCCGCGCGGCCCAGACCCTGGCGCGCGCGTTCGGCCCCTGCACGGCGATCATGGACAGATCGCGGCGCGGGGCGATGGCGACGGCCAGCCGGGCGGCGGCGGCGATGCGCTGCATCCAGGCGATGTCCTTGTCGGCGGTCGCCGCGTTCACCACCACGCGCCAGCGGTCGGCGGCGAAGAAATAGACGATCAGGTCGTCGATGACGCCCCCTTCCGGGTTCAGCATGCAGCTGTACAGCGCCTTGCCGGGCGTGGCCGTCAGCCTGGATACGTCGTTGGCGATCAGCCGGCGCAGGAATGGCATGGCATCGGCGCCCGTGACATCGACATTGAGCATATGCGACACGTCGAACATGCCGGCGTCGCGGCGCACCGCGTGATGCTCTTCCAGCTGCGAGCCATAGGCCAGGGGCATGTTCCAGCCGCCGAAATCGACCATGCGCGCGCCCGCGTCGATATGCGCCTGCGCCAAGGGGGTGTTTTTCAGGGAATGCGACATGGAGGACTCCGGACAGCGGCGGTAAAGGGATTGCGGAATACCGGCCTGGATGCGGAACGCCCTATGACCGGCTGTATTTCCGCCCCTCTGTCCTTTTGCCTGAGAGTTGCCCCGCGTGGCGGGTTTGCACCTTCGGCGTCCGGGCGCATCGCGCGGATGGCCGGATCTCTCCAGAGCGCTGTGTTCGCCAGGGCGCCGAAGGGCGCGGCCTGGGCAAGGCATGCTGCGGTATGGGTTGCCTGAGCGATTCCGGGCGAATTGCGCCTTCGGCGGCGGCGCGCCTGGGGGCGGCCGCTCTCTCCCGCACGATGCGTGACAGCGTGGCGAAGAATACAACTCAGGCCAGGGCGGTGTCCAGCAGCATCATCAGCACGAAGCCCAGCATCAGGCCGCCCGTGGCATAGTCTTCATGACCCTTGCGGTGCGATTCCGGGATGATTTCGTGGCTGATAACGAAGAGCATGGCTCCCGCCGCGAAGCCCAGGCCCCAGGGCAGCAATACCGTGGACCAGGTCATCACCGCCGCGCCCGCCAGCGCCCCGACCGGTTCGATCAGCCCCGACGTCATTCCCAGGACGACGGAGAAAGTACGGCTGTATCCCGCCGCCAGCAAGGCGACGGCGATGACCAGCCCTTCCGGCACATCCTGGATCGCGATTCCGGTGGCCAGGGCGCTGGCCCGCATGGGGTCGGTGCCGCCAAAGCCGACACCGATCGCCAGGCCCTCCGGCAGGTTGTGCAGCATGACCGCGAAGACAAACAGCCAGGTGCGCTTCAACAGGCGCCCATCGTGGCCTTCGCGGCCCTTGATGAAATGCTCGTGCGGCACGGAATGCTCCAGCCACAGCAGCGCCGCCGCGCCCAGCAGGATGGCGGCGCCCACGGTCATTCCGGCCCCCCACGGGCCCGCGCCCAGGTCCCGGGCGGCCTGGATACCCGGGGTGACCAGCGAGAACGCGCTCGCCGCGAGCATCACGCCGGCGCCGAAACCGAACATGGAATCCTGGACGCGATCGGACAAGCGCTGGGAAAACACGACCGGCAAGGTGCCCGCGGCGGTCGCGGCGGCCGCGATCAGCCCGCCCAGCCAGGCGTTGGCAACCTGCGGATGGTCTTCATGCAGCACCAGCCACAGCGCCCAGGCGCCCAGGCCGCCCAGCACGGGAAGCACGATCAACAGGGCCTTGCCGGCGCCCGCTTCGGCCAGCGAACGGATGTGCGTGTTCATGTCGCGTCCTTCCTGATGGGGCAACGCGCACAGCAAAAAACGCGCCGCTTACAAGGCCTTGCCGCAGGCGACCCCGGAAGCCCAGGCCCACTGGAAGTTGTAGCCGCCCAGCCATCCCGTCACGTCCACGGCCTCGCCGATGAAGTGCAGGCCCGGAACGGCGCGCGCCTGCATGCTTTTCTGGTCCAGGCCGCGGGTGTCGACGCCGCCGCGCATGACCTCGGCCTTTTTGTAGCCCGCCGTGCCGGTCGGCACAAGCGTCCAGGCATGGATCTGCTGAGCCAGGGCGCGCAGCGTCCTGTCCGGGATATCGGCCAGGCGGGACGCCGCAAGGGGCTGCCCGCGGGCATCGACGGCGTCGCGCAGCCATTGATCGGCCAGCCGCCGCGGCCATAGCGCGGCCAGCGCCGTCCCGAGCTGCTGGCGGCCGCCGGACTTGGCGTCGATCAGCTCGGTGGCCAGATCGCGGCCCGCCGCCAGGTCCAGCGTCACGGGCTGGCCGGGATTCCAATAGCTGGATATCTGCAGGATGCCCGGCCCCGATAATCCGCGGTGGGTGAACAGGACGTCCTCGCGGAATTCCCCGGCGCCGCTGCGGACGTCGGCCTCCAGCGCGACGCCGGACAGGGCCGCGAACGGCGCCCAATGCGCGCCATCGAAGGTCAGCGGCACCAGCGCCGGCCGGGGTTCGACGACCTTCAACCCGAACTGCCGCGCCACTTTCAGCGCGTAGTCCGTCGCGCCGAGCTGCGGGATCGCCATGCCGCCGGTGGCCAGGACCAGCTTGGCCGCGCGCAGCACGCCCTGCCCTTCCGTGCGCAGCTCGAAACCCTGGTCGGCCGAACGTGCGATCTCGGCCACGGTGCACGGCATGCGCCACTGCACATTGCCCGCATCGCATTCGGCGCGCAGCACTTCGATGATGGATTCGCTGGATTCGTCGCAGAACAACTGGCCGCGATGCTTCTCGTGCCAGGCAACCCGGTGGCGTCGCAGCAGGTCCAGGAAATCCGCCGGACCGTAGCCGGCCAGCGCGGAGCGGCAGAAGTGCGGGTTCTCCGACAGGAAGTTGGCCGGGCCGGTGCCGGTATTGGTGAAGTTGCAGCGGCCGCCGCCGGATATGCGGATTTTTTCCGCCAGCCGGTCGGCGTGGTCGATCAGCACGACCCGCAGGCCGCGCTGGCCGGCCACCGCGGCGCACATCATGCCCGCGGCGCCGGCGCCGAGGATGGCGACGTCGAACATCCGGAATCCGGGACTTACCGGTCGTCCTGCCCTTCCTTCAGGCAATCGACGTAGTAGCGGACCTGGCCGTTGTCGTCAACATCCTCGGCCAGGCCGTGGATGTCGGTCTCGAACCCCGGGAACCGTTCGTTGAAGGCGCGCGCGAACTGCAGGTACTGCACGATGGTACGGTTGAAGCGCTCGCCCGGGATCAACAGCGGGATGCCGGGGGGATAGGGCGTCAGCAGCACGCCGGTGACGCGCCCTTCCAGGTCTTCGATGGCCACGCGTTCCACCTGGCGATGCGCCATGCGGGCGAAGGCGTCGGAAGGCTTGAGCGCCGGCACCATGTCGCTGAGGTACATCTCGGTGGTCAGCCGCGCCACGTCGCTCTCGCGATAGGCTTCATGGATCTGCTGGCACAGGTCGCGCAGGCCGATGCGCTCGTAGCCGCGATGATCGCGGCAGAACTCCGGCAGAATGCGCCACATCGGCTGGTTGCGGTCGTAGTCGTCCTTGAACTGCTGCAAGGCGGTCAGCAGCGTGTTCCAGCGGCCCTTGGTAATGCCGATGGTGAACAGGATGAAGAACGAGTACAGGCCGGTCTTCTCGACCACCACGCCGTGCTCGGTCAGGTACTTGGACACCAGCGCCGCGGGAATGCCGGTTTCGCCGAAACTGCCGGAGATATCCAGGCCCGGGGTGATGATGGTGGCCTTGATCGGGTCCAGCATATTGAAACCGTCGGCGATATCGCCGAAGCCATGCCAGTGGTCGCCCGATTCCAGCAGCCACTCGTCGCGGTTGCCGATGCCGTCGGCAACCAGGCGGTTCGGGCCCCAGACCTTGAACCACCAGTCGTTGCGGCCGAATTCGGATTCCACCTTGCGCATGGCGCGGCGGAAGTCCATGGCTTCGCGGATGCTTTCCTCGACCAGGGCCGTGCCGCCGGGAGGCTCCATCATGGCGGCGGCCACGTCGCAGGACGCGATGATCGCGTACTGCGGCGAGGTCGACGTATGCATCAGATAGGCCTCGTTGAAGATATTGCGGTCCAGCTTGCGGGTCTTGGACTCCTGCACGATGATCTGCGACGCCTGCGAAATGCCGGCCAGCAGCTTGTGCGTGGAGTGGGTGGCGAAGACCATCGCGGAATCGCTGCGCGGACGTCCGGGGCCGATGGCGTGCATGTCCTGGTAGAACTCGTGGAAGGCCGCGTGCGGCAGCCAGGCTTCGTCGAAATGCAGGGTATCGACGTAGTCGCCCAGCTTTTCCTTGATCATCTCGACGTTGTAGATCACGCCATCGTAGGTGCTCTGCGTCAGCGTCAGGATGCGCGGCTTCTTGTCCTTGGCTTCGCGCGCGAAGGGGTTGGCCTCGATCTTCTTCATGATGTTCTCGGGCTCGAACTCCTCGATGGGAATGGGCCCGATGATGCCCAGGTGGTTGCGCGTGGGCCGCAGGAAGACGGGGATCGCGCCCGTCATCGTGATCGCGTGCAGGATGGACTTGTGGCAATTGCGGTCGACCACGACCACGTCGTCGGCCGCGACGTTGGCATGCCATACGACCTTGTTGGACGTCGACGTCCCGTTGGTGACGAAATAGCAGTGATCGGCGTGGAAAATGCGCGCCGCGTTCAGTTCCGATTCCGCCACCGGGCCGGTGTGATCCAGCAGCTGGCCCAGTTCATCCACGGCGTTGCAGACGTCGGCGCGCAGCATGTTCTCGCCGAAGAACTGGTGGAACATCTGGCCCACCGGGCTCTTCAGAAACGCCACGCCGCCGGAGTGCCCCGGGCAGTGCCAGGAATACGAACCGTCCTGGGCATACTTGACCAGTTCGCGGAAGAACGGCGGCGGCAGGCTGTCCACATAGGCGCGGGCCTCGCGGATGATATGGCGCGCGACGAACTCCGGCGTGTCCTCGAACATGTGGATGAAGCCGTGCAGTTCGCGCAGGATATCGTTGGGGATGTGCTGCGACGTGCGCGTCTCGCCATACAGATAAATGGGGATGTCCGCGTTGCGGAAACGCAGCTCGCCGATGAAGGTCCGCAGGTTCTTGATGGCGCTGGCGACGTCCTCGGGCGATGCGACGTCGAATTCCTCGTCATCGATCGACAGGATGAAGGCGCTGGCCCGGCTTTGCTGCTGCGCGAAGGAGCTGAGATCGCCGTAGCTGGTCACGCCCAGCACCTCCACTCCCTCGGCCTCGATCGCCGCCGCGAGCGCGCGTATGCCCAACCCCGAGGCATTCTCGGAACGGTAATCTTCGTCAATGATGACAATGGGAAAGCGGAATTTCATGCGGGGACTCCTGCGGGGTAGGGCCAAAAGCCGACGCGAGTGTACTGCGGACGCGCGACGCGGGCGTTGCGGCGCCGCATAGGGTGAAACGGGGCCGGTACGCATGTTACGTACCCGGCCCCGGCCGCGGTAAAGTTCCACGCCATGTCGATAGATCCCGCCTCCATTGTCGTCCGCCGCCTGACCGCCGCGGACGCGGCCGCCTTCCATTCCCTGCGGCTGGCCGCCTTGCAGGAATCCCCCGCCTCCCGGCCCTGGCCCTATACCGGCGCCTCGGATTCGAGATCTACGGCCCCGAAATCGACGCGCTGTATGTGGACGGCGCGTACCACGACGAATACCTGATGACCCGGGCGCTGGCCACCGCGGGCCTGGCCTTCGCGCCCGTGGAAGAATCGGATTTCGACGCCCTGGCGGCAATCCGGATCGCCGCGATGCGCGACAGCCTGGAGCGCCTGGGACGCTTCGATCCGGACCGCGCGCGCCAGCGCCTGCGGGCCACGTTCGCGCCGCGCGACACCCGGGCCATCCTCCTGGACGGCGCGCGGATCGGGTTCTACACCCTGCGCGAGGACGGCGGCGCGCTGAAGCTGGACCACCTCTATATCCTGCCCGGGTTCCAGGGCAACCGGGTGGGCGCCGCCGTCCTGCACCGGGTGTTCGGCCAGGCCGACGAGCGCGGCATGGCCGTGCGGGTGGGAGCCCTGCGCGACAGCCCCTCCAACCGGTTCTATCAACGGCATGGCTTCGAACGGATCGCGGAAGACGACTGGGACATCTACTACGAGCGCGCGCCCGGGACCTCCCGCCCATGACGCGTACCCGCGCGCGGCGCCCCGGGCATAGGCCCCGGGTTCGCGCGCCATCCCAGGGTAAGGCCGAGGTCCGTTTCCGGCCGCGCCATGGCAGGCTACGGCTGCGCGCGCCGCCCCCTCGCGGGGCGCGCGCATCCCGACATCGAACCTTCCAGGAACCGCTCCATGCCCGCCCTTTCACGGCGCTCCGCCGTCCGCTTCGCCCGTCTCCCCGGCCTGCTGGCCACGGCCATGCTGACCGCCCTGTCGGCGCACGCCGCGACCACGCTGCAAATGACCACGGAATATCCGGCCACCTCCATGCCGGGGTTGGGCGTGTCGACCTTTGCCGAGCAGGTCAAGGAAAAATCCCACGGGAACATCGTCATCGAAACCAGCTTCGATGCGTCCAAGGGCCTCAAGTCGGCGGATATGGTGGACGCGGTCCAGGCGCGCAAGGTCGACGCCGCGGACGCCTTTGCCGGCGGCCTGGCCAACAAATACCCGATCTTCGGCGTGTCCTCGCTACCCTTCCTGGCCGATTCGCTGGGCAAGGCGCGGGCCCTGCGCGATGCGGCGCGGCCGACCTATGAACGATTCCTGGCCGCGCACGGCCAGAAGCTGCTGTACACCACGCCGTGGCCGCCCTCCGGCATCTGGTCCAAGGCGCCGATCAAGACCGTGGCGGACCTGAAAGCGCTGTCCATTCGCACCTACGACGATGTTTCGCAGGCCACGATGACGCGGGCCGGGGCCAAGGCGCAGAACATTTCCTTCGCCGACGCCATGCCGCGGCTGGCCTCGGGCGAGGTCAACGCCGTGCTGTCCTCCGGCGACGGCGGGGCCGGACGCAAGCTGTGGCAGTACCTGCCCTATTTCACCGAGGTCAATTACGCGATGCCGCTGTCGATCGCCACGATGAACCTCGAAGCCTACAAGGCGCTGGATGCCGCCGGCCGCAAGGCCGTGGACCAGGCCGCGGCGGCGACCGAAGCGGAACAGTGGAAACGCATGGAAGGAAGGCTGGAGGAAAACCGCGCCAACATGCGCAAGAACGGCGTCACCATCGAGGCCAAGGTCGCGCCGGCCGTCCAGCAGGCACTGCACCAGGCGGCATCCACGGCCCTGGCCGATTGGCAGGCCAAGACCGGCGCGGACGGCAAGGCCATCCTGGACCGGTACAAGAAGAAATGAATTCCGCCGGGCGGCGGCCGCGGGTCCCGTGGGCGCCGCTGCCCGGCCGTTTCCGTGGGCTGGCCGGCGGCCCGTCGATCAGGTCTTGGGCAGGGTGACGCCCTGTTGGCCCTGGTATTTGCCGCCACGGTCGCGGTACGAGGTTTCGCAGACTTCGTCGCTTTCCAGGAACAGCATCTGGGCGCATCCCTCGCCGGCATAGATCTTCGCCGGCAGCGGGGTGGTATTGGAGAATTCCAGCGTGACGTGCCCTTCCCATTCCGGTTCCAGCGGCGTGACGTTGACGATGATGCCGCAGCGCGCGTAGGTGCTCTTGCCCAGGCAGATGGTCAGGATGCTGCGCGGAATGCGGAAGTACTCCACCGTGCGGGCCAGTGCGAATGAGTTCGGCGGAATGATGCAGACATCGCCCGTGAAATCGACGAAGGATTTCTCGTCGAAGTTCTTGGGATCGACGATGGTCGAATTGATGTTCGTGAATATCTTGAACTCGTTCGCGCAGCGCACGTCGTAGCCATAGCTGCTGGTGCCATAACTGACGATCCGGCCGCCGTTGGACTCGCGCACCTGTCCGGGCTCGAAAGGCTCGATCATGCCGTTGGCCGCGGCACGCCGGATCCAAAGGTCGCTCTTGATACTCATGGGAAGGAAACCTCAGGTTGAAGTGCGCGGTATTTTACCGCCCGCGCCCTCGCGCCCGGCCGGTCAGTCCCCGAAGAAGGTCCGATACACCAGCTCCAGCCCGTTGACCGAGCCTCCCTTGACGTCCACGGACCACCGGCGCGACAGGCGATAGCTGAGCCGCCCGACCGTCTCGGAGCCCGCCAACGCCTGTTCCACGCTTAGCGTCACGCCGTTTGCGAAGTTCTTGCTGGCCACCACGAACTGCGTCGCCAGGGTCTGGCTCGCATCCTGGTTGACGTTGCCAGCCACCGTCTGGTCGGGCAACAGGCTGTTCGAACCGCCCAGCGTGCCGTTGCGGACCGTGATGTCGTCCACCCCGAACTGCTTGTAGAAAGGCTCGCCATTGCCCAGCAGCGCAGTGCCCAGCGACACCAGCAGCGCCGTGTCGTTGCCGCTCGCGTTGGGCGCGCGGCCCAGCACCAGCCAGGACAGTTTTTCCTCGTCGCTGACGTCGGGATAGGAAATCAGGTCGATGCGCGGACGCTGCGCCGTGCCGCTGACGCGCACGCCCGCTTCCACCTGTTCGCCGGTACGCAGGGCTTCGATATCCAGAAGCGGGTTGTCCAGGCTGCCCTGGAAGGTGACCGTGCCGCGCCGCAGTTGCAGGCGCTGGCCGTAGGCATCGATGCGGCCGGCGCGCGTGCGCAGGACGCCGGTGCCCATCAGCCGGTTGTCGACGTAGCGGATGCGGAGCGATCCTCCCAGGGCGGCATCCAGCCCCATGCCGGTCAGGTAGAAACGCGAACCCAGGTCCACGTTCAGGTCCATATCGGTCTGCAGCGGCGTGGACGGCGCATCGGTATCCATGCCGGGGCGGTGGACCACCACGTCGCCGTCCAGCGAAGGCACCTCGCTCAGGACTTCCAGGCTGGCCCAGCCCGCGTCGGCCTTGACGTCCCCGCGTATCGACAGCCGCGGCAGGGTGGCGTCGATATCGATACGGCCCGACATCATGGCGAAGCGGTCGGCGCGCTGGACGACGGGGAAGCGGTGCAGGACGATGTGGACCTGTCCCGCCGCATCCGCCAGCCGCCACGTGCCGCTGGCGTCGATATAGCCGTTGCGGGCGTCGGGGTTGGTCGTCACCCAGGCGCGCGTGCGCGATTCGGTCGGCAATACGCGCAACACCGCCGGGAAGCGCAGCGATTCGACGATCAGCCGGTCTTCCTGCAGGCGCGCCGACAGCGTCCCGTCCACCAGCCGCACGCCGTCGTCGATGCGCACATAGCGCAGGTGCTGGCCCTGCACGGTGCCGGTCGCCGTCCAGCTCCCGCCCGGCGTACCCTGGGCCTGCACGCTGGCCTTCAGCGTACCGCCGACCTCGGTGCTGTCGCCGGTGAACAGCTCCACCCATTTCAGGTCCGCGACGTCGGCGTTCAGCGAGACCCGCAGCGGCTGGCGCGGCGCCAGGCCGATGCGGCCATCCGGGGTGGCCGCGAGCATGGCCGTCCCGGTGCCGCGCAGCGACCCCATGGTGGCGGTATTCACGCTAAGGGAAGCCTCCACGCGGCTATTGCGCCCGCCCGCGGGGATCGCATTCAGGTCCAGCACCAGGCCGCGCAGTCCCAGCGGCATGGGCGGATCCCCGGGCACCAGGAGGTCGCCGGAACGGCGCGCCACCCGCGCCTTGCCCGCAAGCGCGCCGGCGTAGCGCAGGTCCCAGGAGAGGTCCAGGGCAATGCGCCGCTGGTTGGCGGGCACGCGCGCATTGACGCGCGGCTGGCGGTCCGGCGCGGCATTCGCGGCGGCGTCCGGATCCAGCGCGCGCCGGATGCGCCGTATCAAGGCCGGCGTCAGCACCACATCGTCCATGCGGCCCGCGGTTTCCCAGCGGCCCGCGCCGCCGCGCGAGCCGGCATGATCCAGGACCATGCGGTCGCCCCCCGGCAATCCCAGGTCGATACGCGCCGGGCCGACCTGCCACTGCCACGCCGGCGCCACGGCACGCGGCAGATAGGCCACGGAGACGGGCCGCGGCGAGGCCAGCTCGAATCCCGCATGGGAAAAGGCCAGCCGGGACACCGTGCCGCGCCATCCCACCAGGCTCGCCGCGGCGTCGTTGCCCGTGCCGGCGCCGTAGCCGCCGGAGATATCGACGGAAGCCTGCATGGGCGCGCTGCCCAATATGCCGGGACGCGACCGCGCGGGGGTATAGCCGCCGCGCAGTTCCAGCCGATGACGGGCGGGTGTGCCGGTCAGCTTGGCCTGAAGGGTGGCCGCGCCCTCCAGCCCCGGCCAGAAGTCCGCCAACCGTGGCGCGGCCGCATCCACCGTGATGGCGCCCGCGCCGGGATCGACATTGCCCTGGGCGCGCAAGCGGTTGGCGCCCAGCCGCAGGTCCACCGCAAGCCCGTGGATCCGCACGTCCGCCAGGGCGGCTGTCCAGTCGGCGGACGGATCGCCGCTGGCGGCGGTCAGCACCTGGCCTTGGGCGCTGCCCTGCACGGCCTGTTTGTTCCAGCGGCTGCCGGCATCGATGGCCAGGTCGACCCGGCCGTCGCGCAGGACATAGCCCGCCGTCAGCGAGGTATCGAAGCTGCCGTGGGCGGTCAGGATCGCCTGCGGAACGGCGTTACCCGACAGACCGGCCAGATCCAGGCGATCCGCGGCAAGCGTGCCTTGCAGGCGTATGGCGCCTGCGTCCGGGTCGCGCGTCGCCGTCAGGGACACGGCAGCCGAGGTCCCATCCGGCAATTTCAGCGTGGCATCGGCGGACCGCAGCGGCAGGGGATCCCGCGGGGCCAGCTCGGCCCGCGCGGACAACGAGGCGCCCGCGCCCTGGGCCTCGACAGTGGCGGACAGCGCATCGAGCGAACCGCTTGCGTGCAGGTCCACCTGCAACAGGCAGGGATCCGGGCGGGCATCGCCGCCCGCCGATACGTCCTTGACGAAACGCCCCACGCACAGCGGGGAACCGGCACCCTGCCCGCGCGCCGCCAGGTGCAGGCGCGCATCGAGCGGCCACGGTGCCGCCAGCGCTTGCAGGTCGGCCTGGCCCTGCACATCGGCGTCGACGCTCGCATGGCCGACGTGCAGGGTATCGATCCGCGCCTGCGCGCCATCCGGCCCGGCCCGCAATGCCGCCGTCAAGCTGCTCAACGTCACGGGCAGCGGCTCGCCATTGCGCCGCAGCGCCAGTTCGCCCACGGCGAGCCGCTCCACCACGATGTCCAGCGGAATGGACGGCGGGCCATCGGCCCCGGCGGCGGGCGCCGCGGCTTCCGGCATATCGACCAGGTTCACGTCCAGGCTGGATGCGGACAGCTCCCTAATCCGCAGCCGCCGCTGCAGCAAGTCCGCCCATGCCACCCGCAGCGCCAGGCCGCGGCCTTCCACCGACACGCCGCCGCTTTCCACGGCCAGCCGGCCAAGGCGCAAACCGCTCCAGACCGAGCCGCTCACGTCCGTGGCCTGCACGCCCAGCTGCGGCAGGACCGCGCGCGCCAGCCATTGCGCGCCCGGCTGCGATCCGGCCACCCATGCCACCGCCGCCGCCAGCGCGGCCAGGAACAGCAGCAGGGTGGGAACCCACCACACCAGGACATTGCGCAGCAGGCGGGCCAGGAAACTCAAAACGCGATCCCCAGCGAAAACGCCAACTTCAAGGAATGGTCGCGCTGGCCGTAGGCGACATCCAGGAATAAGGGGCCGGCGGGCGTGCGAACCCGCGCGCCCACGCCATAGCCGACAGCCAGGCGCATATCGCCGAACGATTGGGCGGCATCGCCCGCGTCGACGAAAAAGCCGACCCCCCAGCGCTCATTGAAATAATGGTCGTATTCCACGCTGCCGACCAGCAGGGTCGGCGCGTCCACCACGGCGTCGCCGCGGTCCGCCCCGATGCTCAGGTAGGAATATCCGCGTATGCTGCGCGCGCCGCCGGTACGGAAGCCGAAATCCGGCGGAACCCGCGTGCTGTCGGACCATACTTTGCCGATTTCGCCGCGCATCGTGAAGACATCGCGCTGGCCCACCGGCCACCAGCGCTGCGCGCGGGCGCGGGCGCGGCTGTACGGCCGGCCGGTGTCCAGCGTCACCCCCAGGCCGCCGCCCAGTGCCACCAGATTGCCTTCGCGCGGGTCGTACTTGTCGTCGACGTCGCGCCGCACCCATTCCACGGTGCCCGTCAGGCTGGGCAGGTCGTAGTCGCTGGCGCCTTCGATCCTGACGTGGTCGTGCGCCGCCAACAGCCCCCAACGGGTTTCATAGTCCACCCGGCCTTCGCCATGGCGTTCCTGCAGGCGCGTGGCGCCCAGTGCAAAACGCGTCACCTCCTGCCCCTGGATATCGGAATGTTCGGCCAGCACGCCTATGCTGTCCTTGTTGCCCCGCCCATCCGGTGGCAGGTAGAAATCGGTGTAGACGCGCTGGCGCAAGCGATTCACGCCAACGCCGGATTCCATGGTGAGGGGCTGCCCGAAGACCACCTGCTGGCGATACAAGGCTTCCACCCCCACGCCCACGTCGCTGTCCACGCCCAGCGACGCGGAAAAACGCTTGGGCGGCCCCTCGACCACGCGCACCTGCACGGGCAGCGTGATCTCGCCGTTACTGTCCATGCCGCCTGGCGGCTGGCTGCCGGCCGCCACGCCGGGATCGCCCTGCGGGGTGGAGGTCGCGGGCGTTTGCGCCGGCGGCGTTTCGCGCGAGCCATCCGGCCGCACCATCGAAACGAAGGCGCCGCGGAAGAACGAGGTCGCCTGCAGCGCCTGCTGCCAGTCGTTGAGCTTGTCCTGGTCGTAGGCTTCGCCCTGCTTGTAGCGCACGTAGCGCCGCACCAGCGATGCCGGCACGCGGTCGAGCCCGTTGATTTCCAGCATGCCCATGCGCACCGCGGGACCGCTGTCGATAACGACTTTCAGCCGCGCCTGCCCCTGGTCGGCCTGCACGTCGGCGGAGGACGCCTGGATGCGTGCCAGCAGGAAATCCTTGTCGCTGACGTCGTTCAACAGGGAAGACTTGGCCTTGTTCCAGTCTTCGTTGACGAAGGGACGGCCCACGGGCAGCGACCAGTTCTTGCGCAGCGCCGCCACACGGCTTGCGTACTGCGGCTGCGCGATCCTACCGGTAAACGAAATATCGACGGCCACGATCCTGGTCCGCACGCCGGCCTCGATGGAGATGTCCCAGGTGCCGCCGCCCACGTCGCTGCCGGTGCGCAGGTCCACCCGCGCGGCGAAATACCCCTGGGTCGCCAGGGCCGCCAGCGCGGCGTCGCGCGCGCGCCGGCGCAGCCGGTCCGCTTCGCCGCCGTCCTGGTCCGAAGCCAACCGCGCGATTACCTGGACGGCATCGTTGACGGCCTTTACCGTCGCCGGGTTGACCGTGCCGGGATCGATGACGATTTCAGGCGCGGCGTAAGCGGTCCGAACGAGCGCCAGCAGGACGCAGAGCAAAAGGCCCGCCAGCCATTGCATGCGTCAGGGTTGCTGGACAACGACGTTCGGGAATTTGCCCGCCATATCGCGTGGCAGCACCGCCACCGCCGCCGCGACACGCCGCGCGATGTCGCGATACAGGCCCGCGGCTTCGCTGGACGGGTCCGCGACCACGGTGGGATTGCCCGCATCGGTCTGCTCGCGGATGCTCATGGTCAGCGGCAGTCCGCCCAGCCAGGCCACGCCGTATTGTTCCGCCATGCGCTTGCCGCCACCCTCGCCGAAAATGGGTTCCACGTGGCCGCAATGGCTACAGATGTGCATCGACATGTTCTCGACCACGCCCAGGATGGGCACATCGACTTTTTCGAACATGCGCAGGCCCTTGCGCGCATCCAGCAAGGCGATGTCCTGCGGGGTCGTGACGATGACCGCACCGACCACCGGAACCTTCTGGGCAAGGGTCAGGGCAATATCGCCGGTGCCCGGCGGCATGTCGATGATCAGGTAGTCCAGTGCGCGCCAGTTCGTCTGCCGCAGCAGTTGTTCCAGCGCCTGGGTCACCATGGGGCCGCGCCAGATCGCCGGCGAATCGGCATCGATGAGGAAGCCGATGGAATTCGCCTGCAGGCCATGGCCCTGCAGGGGTTCCATGGATTTGTTGTCATGGCTGACCGGACGTCCCGAGATGCCCAGCATGGTGGGCACGCTGGGGCCATAGATATCCGCGTCCAGCACGCCGACCTGGGCCCCTTCGGCCGCCAGGGCCAGGGCCAGGTTGACCGCCGTGGTGCTTTTGCCCACGCCGCCCTTGCCCGACGCCACCGCGATGATATTGGCGACGTTGGGCAGCGGCTTGAGCCCCCGCTGCACGGCATGCGCGGCGATTTTCCAGGTGACGGAGACCTGCGCGCCCGGCGCGCCCGCGGCGGCCAGCGCGTCCACGGCCGCCTGCCGCAAGGCCTGCTGCCGGCTACGCGCGGGATAGCCCAGCTCTACCGCTACCGAAATCGGGTTCGTATCGACGCGGATGTCCCGGTCTTTTACAAATTTCCCGAGACTGGCGCCGGTTTGCGGGTCCGTTACACCTTCCAGGACCGTCTTTATTTGTTGGATCGTCAAACTCATGTCACTATATTCCTACAGGCACCCGGGTCTTGGCGCGGCTACCCCGGTTAACTGCCTGGCTTTTCAGCACCGTGCGGCCTTTATCGCTCCCGACATCAAGTTGCAAGGATAGCGGAATCCGCAGGAACTTTTCGCCGCCTTTCGCGTCTTCTCTAGCATGGACAACGCTTTTACACGTTTCGTTCGCGCCCTCGCTTTCACGGTGCTTGCCCTGATCGGTGGTGTGATGGCCCTGATTTTCATGGCCTCCACCGCTATCGCGGTCGGCATCCTGTACGTGGTCGCCCGGGTTCGGGGCCGCCCCTTCGGCGTCAAGGCCTACTGGCACCAGCGCAGCGCCGCGCGTGGCGCGGCCAGCGGCCCATTCCCAGGCGTACGCCCGGACGTCATCGACGTCGAGGCGCGCGAAGTCCGCTAAGCGCGTCCCCGCGCTGGCATCTCCGGCTGCCGGTTCCCGGCGGTTGTTCCTTCCCACGCACCTGCCTTTGCGGCCGCACGGCAATGCACCCGCCGCAGCGGCGCAGCCGTGCCCGGACGGCGCCTGGCCGAACTGGCTCTAAAATGCCGGGTCCGGTTTCCCACTCTGCCCTTCGGTCATGTCACGCACCCTGTTCGTCACCACTGCCCTGCCTTACGCCAACGGTTCTTTCCATATCGGCCACATCATGGAATACATCCAGGCCGACATCTGGGTAAGAAGCATGCGCATGTCCGGGCACACGGTGCATTTCGTCGGCGCGGACGACGCGCACGGCGCGCCCATCATGCTTAAGGCGGAAAGCGAAGGGATTACGCCGCGTGAACTGGTGGCGCGCTACGCCGCCGAACGGCCGCGCTACCTGGACGGCTTTCACGTGCGCTTCGACCACTGGCACTCCACCGACACGCCGGAAAACGTTGCGCTGTCGCAGGAAATCTATCGCGCGCTGAAGGCCCAGGGCCTGATCGATACGCGCACCATCGAGCAGTTCTACGATCCGGTCAAGGGTATGTTCCTGGCCGACCGCTATATCAAGGGCGAATGCCCGGTCTGCCACTCCAAGGACCAGTATGGCGATTCCTGCGAGGTCTGCGGCGCGGTCTACGCGCCGACGGACCTGATCAACCCGTATTCCACGCTGACCAAGGCCACGCCGGTCCTGAAAAGCTCCGAGCACTTTTTCTTCAAGCTGTCGGACCCGCGCTGCGTGGCCTTCCTGCGCGACTGGACGGCCGGCACCAACGCGTCCGGCGCGCGCCGCCTGCAGTCCGAAGTCCTGGCGAAGACCCGCGAATGGCTGGGCGGCGACGACGCGCAGGCCAAGCTGGGCGATTGGGATATTTCGCGCGAAGCGCCCTACTTCGGCATCGAAATCCCGGACGCCCCCGGCAAGTACTTTTACGTCTGGCTGGATGCGCCCGTCGGCTACCTCGCCTCGCTGAAAGCCTATTGCGACAAGCAGGGTATCGATTTCGACACCCTGCTGGACCCCGCCGGCCCGACCGAGCAGGTGCACTTCATCGGCAAGGACATCATCTACTTCCACGCGCTGTTCTGGCCCGCGATGCTGAAGTTCGCCGGCCGCAAGACCCCGGACGCGCTGAACGTCCATGGCTTCATCACGGTCAGCGGCGAAAAAATGTCCAAGAGCCGCGGCACGGGCATCTCGCCGCTGCGCTACCTGGACGTCGGCATGGACCCGGAATGGCTGCGCTATTACATCGCCGCGAAGCTCAACGCCAAGGTCGAAGATGTCGACTTCACGGCGGAAGACTTCATCGCGCGCGTCAACAGCGACCTGATCGGCAAGTACGTCAACATCGCCAGCCGCGCGGCCAATTTCATTACGCGCCACTTCAATGGCGCGCTGGCGTATCACGGCGATACCCAGGCGCTTACCACCGAACTCGCGCAACAGACCGAAGCCGTGCGCGCCGCCCTGGAAGCGCGCGAATACGGCCGTGCCATCCGCGACATCATGGCCTACGCCGATCGCATCAACCAGGCTTTCGATGCCGCCCAGCCCTGGGTCATGGCCAAGGGCATCGCCAACGCGAGCGAGGAACAGAAGAGCGCGCTGCAGGATATCTGCTCGCGCACCCTCGCCGGCTTCAAGGCCTTGTCGGTCATGCTGGCGCCGGTGCTCCCCGCCCTGGCCGAGCGCGTCGCGCGCGAATTGTTCGGCCAGCCGTCCGCCTTCGTCTGGCAGGACGCGGCCATGCTGCCGCTGGGCATCGCCCCGTTCAAGCATCTGATGCAACGCGTGGACCCCGCCATGCTGGATGCGCTGGTCGAAGCGCCCGCATCCGCGGCCGAGGCGCAGGCCACGGCGGATGCCGCGGCCACGCCGGCGCCCGGCGGCGAAGCCATCGCCGATACCATCACCATCGACGACTTCGCCAAGATCGACCTGCGAGTGGCCCGCATCGTCAATTGCGAGGAAGTCGAAGGCTCCAGCAAGCTGCTGCGGCTGACGCTGGATGTCGGCGAGGGCCGCCATCGCAACGTGTTCTCGGGCATCAAGTCGGCCTACAAGCCGCAGGACCTGATCGGCAAGCTGACGGTCATGGTCGCCAACCTGGCGCCGCGCAAGATGAAGTTCGGGATTTCCGAGGGCATGGTACTGGCCGCCAGCCACGCCGACGAATCCGCCCATCCCGGCATCTTTGTCCTGGAACCCGGGCCGGGCGCGCAGCCCGGGATGCGGGTGCGCTGAACCGCGCCGGCCGCTTGCGCCACCCGGGATTCGCTCCGGCTGACGGGCAGGCCGGGAACGGGCTGCCGGCTCAGTCGGTATAAGCCTCGACGAAGCGGCTGACGATACCGCTGGAATAGTGGCTGGCGATGTGCGTGAGGAACGCCGCGAAATCCACCGGGGCGGCGGCGTCGGCGCGGTCGGAAACGGTGCGCAGCACGGCGCACGGTATCTCGTATTCGTGGCACACCTGGGCCACAGCCGCACCTTCCATCTCGACGCATAGCGTTTCGGGCAAGGCGGCGGACACCGCGCCGGCGATGCCGGCATCGCCCA
The DNA here is from genome assembly GCF_057362025.1 of Bordetella sp. NCBI lineage: Bacteria > Pseudomonadati > Pseudomonadota > Betaproteobacteria > Burkholderiales > Alcaligenaceae > Bordetella > Bordetella sp. The sequence goes on from NZ_JBMQQZ010000033.1 coordinate 21,630, forward strand.
CGAAACGATCGCCGCTGGCGACCAGCCCGCGATGCAGCATGGGCGCGCCGATGGCGAAAAGGTCGCGCGTAGCGGCGTCGACATCGCGCGCCAGCGCCAGGGCCAGGTAATCCGCCGCGCATTGCGCCAGTACGCCGTTCATGCGCGGGTCGGTAGGCAGGCGGCTGACGCCCAGCAGGGGCACTTCGTATTGCGGGAACAGCGGCCGGGCATCCAGGTCGTGATGCACCAGGGCTTCCGCGATCACGACGTCGCCCACGCGGACACCGGGGGCTATGCCGCCGGCCAGGCCGGTGAACAGCAGCGCCCGAACATCGAATTCGCGTATCAGCGTAACGGCGGTGGCGGCCGCGGCGACCTTGCCGATGCGCGCCAGCACGATCACGCACGGCTGTCCGTACAGGTCGCCGACGTAATAGTCGCGCATGCCGACGCGCCGGCATGCCGCGCCCGGTCCCATGTGCTGGAGCAGGCCGGCGATTTCGTCATGCAGGGCGGCCACGATGCCCAAGGGAGCGCGCGACATGATCAGGTCCTTAGTCCGCCAGAACGGGGGATGCGGATTGGGCCGCCGCCAGGCCGCCCGTATCGGCGCACGATGCCGCGCCCACGGCCGGCAGCGCGGGTTCCGCGGCCGGCGCGAGGTCCGGCCCCAGCTTTTCGCGCTCGTCGAAGACGAAGCAGCTTCCCTTGAAGGCCGTGCCGCCGGTTTCCTCGAAATACTTCAAGATACCGCCTTCCAGCTGGTACACATCGCGCACGCCCTCCTGCGCCATGTACAACGCCGCCTTTTCGCACCGTATGCCGCCGGTGCAGAAGCTGACTACCGTCTTGCCTTCCAGCTCGGCGCGGTGGGCCCGCAGCGCGGCGGGGAATTGCGTGAAGCGATCGATACGCCAGTCCAGCGCGCCTTCGAATGTACCGGCGTCGACCTCGAAAGCGTTGCGGGTATCGAGCATCACGACGGGCCGGCCGCTATCGTCGGTGCCGCGTTCCAGCCAGCGGGCGAGCGTGCGCGCGTCCACGCTGGGCGCGCGGCCGGCCTGCGGGCGGATCGCGGGATGGTCCATGCGGATGATCTCGCGCTTGACCTTCACCAGGAGTTTGCGAAACGGTATCGCGTCGGAATAGCTGTACTTCGCCTCGAGATCGGCGAAGCGGACATCGGCGCGCAGCCATTCCAGGAAAGCCCCGATCGCCTGGCTATCGCCGGACAAGAACAGATTGATGCCTTCCGGCGCCAGCAGCACCGTGCCTTTCAGCGCTCCCGCCGCGGCGCGCTCCACCATGCCGGGACGCAAGGCGGCCGGGTTATCCAGGGCCACGAACTTGTACGCGGCGATATTGACGATGGTAGTCATGGAAACGCTCAACGCCCTGCATCGGCACGGGCGAAATCCAGCACCTCGCCGTTGTCCAGCGACAGCGACAACCGTCGCGGATTGCCGGCATTGTCCACGGAGGTGGCACGGATGCGCGTCAGCGACGCCAGGAAGTCCTGTTCCACCTGGTTCAGCTCGGGACGCGGGCAGGCCATGCGCGTCGCCACGGGCGCGGCCGTCACGATCAGGTTGCCGTTCGCGACCGTGTAGGTACTGCTGTAGTTGTTGCAACCGGCATATCCGGCCACGCGCAGCTGCGTCCCTTCATGCATGAACCCCATCGTGATGGGCCGCTCGCGGCCATCGTTATGGGGAATGGAACGCAGCGTGCCGCCCGCCCGGGTCCAGCGCGCCAGCACCCAGTTGGTCTGGGCCAGGAAGTCAGACGCGTAGGCCGGCTGGTAGCGGGCCTGCGCCAGGTCGGGTTGCATGGGATGGGCGCAGGCCGCCAATGCCGCCCCGACGGCGGCCGCGCCGGAGATGCGGCGGATGCGGGAAAAAACCATGAAAAACTCCAGGATCAGCGCGACGAAACATCCTGCCCGCGCAGGAAGGTCAGGACATCGCCATTGCGCACGTTGAAAGTCATTTGATGCGGCGACCCGCCGCTATCCAGCGTGAACGTGGCGATGTGGGCAAGGGCCGAAAGATAGGCCCGCTCGGCTTCCCGCATATCCGCCACGGCGCACTGCATCGAGCGGCTCGACGGCAGGGTAATCACCAGCTTTCCGCCTTGCAATTGGTAGGTGCCCGCGAATTCGTTGCAGCCGGAGAATCCCGTCACGCGATAGTCGCGGTTCCTGGCGGTGAAGGCGATACTGAGCGGCGGATAGATGGTATTGAGCTGCAACGGATAGTCCGAGCCGTCCGGCGACTGCCAGCGGACCAGCCGCCAGCCCGTCTGCGCCAGGGAATCCGACGTGGTGGCCGCCTGCGCGGCGCCCGGGCCTTGCGCCTGCGCCCGCCCGGTCGTCGTGGAACATCCCGCGAGAACTGCCGCGGCGACCGCCAGCACTGCGCAACGGGACAGGGAAAGAAGCGGCATCGGAAGATCTCCTGAGGTCAGGCCGGACAAGGCAAAGCCTCTATTGTAGGCAGCGGCGCCATGGGGACGCACCCAGGGTGCTTCATTGCGTAACCGCCGCCGGACCGCGCCGCCAGGCGGGCTCGGCGTCTTGCAGGCCTTCGCGCAGCAACCCGGCGAAGGTGGTGGCGGCGATCGTCCGGTGGTGCCGCTTGGACCACAGCAGCGCGGTCACCCGTATGGGCACCGGTTCGAACACCGGGATCACCGCCACGCGGGCGGAAGGATCGATCGTGCTTTCGGGCAACAGCGTGACCACCCGGGACGCCGCCGCCAGATCCATCATCAGGCCCAGCGCGTTGGTCTCGCAGACGATATTGGGTTGCAGGCCGAGCTGGTCGAAATACCGGTCGACCAGCCCCCGCGTGTAGTAATCGCGGGTCATCAGCACCAGGGGCTCGCGCGCCAGGTCCGCCAGGCGCACGCGCTTGCGGCCGGCCAACCGGTGCTCCGTTCCCACCACCAGCATCAGGCGCTCGGTGAACAGGGACTCCACCGCCGTTTCCTCCAGGCGCGCGGGTATGAAGGCGATGCCCAGGTGCAGATCGCCGGCGGCCAATTCTTCTTCGATCATGGGTGCCATCATTTCCTTGACCGTCAGCCGGACATCCGGGTAGGTCCGCATGAATTCGGCGATGACCGGCGGCAGCAGCTTGCGGGTGAAGGATTGGCTGGCGCCGATGACCAGATGGCCGCGCCGCAAGGCGTCCAATTCTTCCAGCGCCGCGCATCCGGCCGCCAGTTCGTCGACGGTGCGCTTGGCATAGGCATGGAAAACCTGCCCGACCTGGGTCAGCCGGATGTTCTTGCCGGAGCGGTCGAACAGTGCCTTGCCCAGATGGGTTTCCAGCTCGGCCAGCTGGTGCGACAGGGTGGACTGCGTCACGAAAAGCTTTTCCGCCGCTTTCGAGAAGTGCAGCGTGTCGGCGATGGCCAGGAAGTACTCCAGCTGGCGCAGCTTGATTCCGGATTTATTGGTCATGACTGGAACGGCCCCATGGCGTCCTGCCCCGCGGACAGGCGTAAGCGTAACGAATTATGGCCGCTTTCGATGCAAGAAATAGAAATTCGCCATTGGACAGGGTGCGGTCCCATCCCTAGAGTGGCGCCGGCGAGCTTAATAACGCGTACAAGACCGAGGAGAAAGCTGTGAAGGCATGGAACAAATATCGGACGGCGATGAAAACCGCCGCGGCGCTCTGTCTAATGGCCGGCCTGGCACCGCAGGCCCGCGCCGAGTACCCGGAACGCCCCATCACCATGATCATTCCGCTGGCGGCCGCCAGCGCTGTCGACAATGTCGCACGACTGGTCGCCCAGGAGATGGGCAAGTTGCTGAACCAATCGGTCATCGTCGAAAACCTGCCGGGCGCCGCCGGTGCCATCGGCGCCAACCGCGTGGCCACGGCCAACCCCGACGGCTACACCATCGGCGCCTTCAACGACAGCATCCTGACCATGGTGCCCAACCTGTCCAAGACGCCGTGGAATCCGCTGAAGGACTTCGCGCCCGTCTCGCTGGTCACCACCTTCGAATGGAGCCTGATCGCCACGCCGGGCCTGTACAAGAACGCCGGCGACCTGATCGCCGCGGCGAAAGCGGCGCCCGGACGCATCGAATATTCGTCGGGCGGCATCGGCAGCCCGCAGCACATCGCGATGGCGCTGTTCGCTTCCAGGAACAAGCTGGACATGGTGCACGTGCCCTACCGCGGCGCGACCCCCGCCGCCATGGGCGTTGCCAGCGGCGAAGCCAAGGTGGCCTTCCAGGCGCTGGCGACGTCCAAGAGCCTGATCGATAGCAAGCGCGTGGACCTGCTGGGCATTTCGTCGGAAAAGCGCATGGCCGAACTGCCGAATGTGCCGACGATTTCGGAATCCGGCTCGCCGGGCTTCGTGTTCTCTTCGTGGTTCGTCATCGTGGCGCCGGCCAAGACGCCGCCCGCGGTGATCGAAAAACTCAACGCCACGATCAAGCAGGTCCTGGCCAAGCCGGAAGTCAAGGCCAAGCTGGCGGCACAGGGCGCCAACCCCATTGGCTCGTCGCCCGAGGAGCTGGGCAAGCGCACCGCCGAAGGCTATGCCGTTTACGGAAAACTGATCCGGGACAACAACATCCAGGCGGAGTAACGGCACGCCTGTGTCAAGAAGGTAGTCATGATTCATTCCATCAATCCGTTCGACGAATCCACGCTCGCCACCTACGACGAGCATGACGACGCGGTCATCGACGCCACGCTGGCGCGCGCCCGGTCCACCCAGCGCGACTGGCGCCGCACCACCCTTGCGCAACGCCAGGATGTCCTGCGCCGGCTGGCGGCCGCGCTGCGCGCCGGCAAGGCCGAATACGCCGCGCTGATCACCGCCGAGATGGGCAAGCCCATGACGGAGTCCCTCGCCGAAGTCGAGAAGTGCGCCATCAACTGCGACTTCTATGCCAACGAAGCGGAACGCCTGCTGGCGCCGGAAATCGTCGCCAGCAACGCCACCCACAGCAAGGTGGTGTTCGATCCGCTGGGCACGGTGCTGGCCGTCATGCCGTGGAACTACCCGTTCTGGCAGGTCATGCGCTTCGCCGCGCCGGCCCTGCTGGCGGGCAATACGGCGGTGCTCAAGCATGCCAACAACGTGCCGCAGTGCGCGCTGGCGCTGGCCGGCGTATTCGAGCGCGCCGACGCGCCGGCGGGATTGTTCTCCACCTTGCTGATCGACTCCTCCCGCGTACAACGCCTGATCGCCGACGACCGCATCGCCGCCGTCACGTTCACGGGTTCGACGCCGGTGGGCCGCACGATTGCCGCCCAGGCCGGCGCCGCCCTGAAAAAGCAGGTACTGGAGCTGGGCGGCTCGGATCCCTTCGTGGTCCTGGCCGACGCCGATATCGACCTTGCCGCCAGCACCGCGGTCAAGGCCCGCTTCCACAATGCCGGGCAGAGCTGCATTTCGGCCAAGCGCTTCATCGTCGAAGCCCAGGTCGCGGACGCCTTCGTCGACGCCTTCGTGGCGCATGCGCGCGCCCTTGAAGTCGGCGATCCGCGCGACACCGGCGTGGACGTCGGGCCGATGGCGCGCAATAACCTGCGCGCCGATTTGCACGATCAGGTGCGGGCCTCGGTTGACGCCGGTGCCCGCCTGCTGCTGGGCGGCGCGCCGCGCGACGGCAAGGGCTATTTCTTCGAGCCGACCGTGCTGGATCACGTCACCCCCGACATGGCCGCCGGCCGCGACGAAACATTCGGCCCGGCCGCGGCGATCATCCGCTGCAAGGACGCCGCCGACGCCATCCGCATCGCCAACGACACGGTGTTCGGCCTGGGCGCCGCGCTGTGGACCGGCGACCTGGACCGCGCCGATCTGCTGGCGCGCGAACTCGAGGCCGGCGCCGTCTTCATCAACGGCACGGTGGCTTCGGATCCGCGCCTGCCTTTCGGCGGCATCAAGCAATCCGGCTACGGACGCGAACTGAGCAGCTACGGCCTCAAGGAATTCACCAACATAAAATCGGTCTGGACCGGTCCCGCGCACTGAGTGCCGCCGCGGACCTGCTTGCCACGGGAGTTTCATCATGAGCACATTCAAAACAGCACGGCGCGGCGGCCCCAAGCCGGGCATCTTCCGACCCTCCGAACTGACGGCCTACGAGCGCGGCGGCGGCGCCCGCACGATCCCCCTGGTCACTGCCGGCGACGGCGCCACGGCCTTCATCAACGGCATCACCGAGTTCGCGCCCGGCACCAAGATCCCCTTTCACAGCCACAACTGCGAGGAAAGCGTCGTGCTGCTGGAGGGCGACGCCATCCTGGATATCGACGGCCAGGAACACCGGCTGCAACCCATGGACACGACATGGATTCCCCCCAATGTGTCGCACCGTTTTCGTAACATGTCGGATACGCAGCCGATGAAGATCCTATGGATCTACGCGTCCGTCAACGCGACGCGCACGCTGACGGAAACCGGCGTGACCAATCCGGTGGCGCTGGAACACATCAAACGCTGAACGCCCGCCGTATCAGCAAGGAGCGACGATGTTTCTCGAAATTGCGCAGATCGAAATCAAGGACGGCACGCACGCGGCGTTCGAAGCCGGCGTTGCCAAGGCCAAGCCACTGTTCCTGCGCGCCAAGGGGTGCCACGGCGTATCGCTGCAGCGTTCGGTGGAATTCCCCAACCGCTACCGCCTGTTCGTCGAGTGGGCCACCCTGGAAAACCACACGGTGGACTTCCGCGGTTCGGAGGACTTCGCCAAATGGCGCGAACTCGTCAGCCCTTATTTCGCCGCGCCGCCGGCCGTCGAGCATACCCAATTGGTCGATCTGGGCTGACGCACCGGACGGCGCCGGACAAGCAAAGCGTCCGGACGAAGGTCGTCTCTGAAACGCCATGGCGCCCGCCATGGCGTTTTTTCATGCGTGCGCGGACAGCGCTGTTCGCGGCAGATGGCCCGAGACCGCGGCCCCTGGTCCCCCCATGAGCCCCCTCATTGGGACCCCGCCCGACGGCCCGCTTACGTCTCGCGACGACCTGGCTAACGATTTGTTTCTGACTGGAAGCTTAAAGAAAAGCATCCCGGTGCTACCATCGCTGACGATGTGGTAAGGCGTCGTCTTATCCAGCCCTTGCCCGTTTTCCCCCGGTCAATGGAAGCTCCCGTGCGCGACGCCTCTTCCACGCAGCCCCCCGCTTCGCCGTCCGTGTCCTCTCCGGCGGCCCGCCCCTCGCCTTTGTTGTCGATGCTGGACGTCATGGCCTTGGTCGTGGGCATCGTCATCGGCGCCGGCATCTTCAGCGCGCCGGCCCTGATCGCCGCCAATGCCGCCAGCCTGAACCACATCCTGATCGCGTGGCTGGTGGGCGGCGCCATTTCACTGGCGGGCGCCATGTGCTACGCCGAACTGGCCACTTCTTATCCGGACGCCGGCGGCGACTATCAATACCTGCGCCGCGCCTTCGGCGAAAAAACGGGCTTCCTGTTCGCCTGGGCGCGGCTGACCATCATTCCGACCGGCTCGATCGCGTTGCTGGGCTATGTGTTCGGCGACTACGCCAGCCAGATCCTGAACCTGGGCACGTACTCGGCGGCGATCTACGCGGCGCTGACCGTGGCCGTGCTGACGTTGCTTAACCTTGCCGGCCTGCGCGCCGGCAAATGGACGCAGAACTGCCTGACGATATTGGAAGTCGGCGGCGTGCTGTTCATCATCGCCGCCGGCTTGACGCTGGGTGGGGAACCGACAGGCGGCGCGGTGGCGCCGCCCGGCGTGCCCACCGCCACCAACTGGGGCCTGGTGCTGATCTTCGTGATGCTGACCTACGGCGGGTGGAACGAAGCGGCTTACGTTTCCGCCGAGGTCGTGGGGCCGGGCCGCAACCTGCCGCGCGCCCTCTTCTGGAGCCTGGCGCTGGTGACCGCGGTCTACCTGCTGGTCAACCTGGCGTACGTCAAGGTACTCGGGTTGGCCGGCGTGGCGGCCTCCGATGCCGTAGCCGCCGACGCGCTGCGCGCCGTGCTGGGAGAAAACGGCGCACGCATCATCAGCGCCCTGATCGCCGTGTCGGCGCTGACCTCGGCCAACGCGACGATATTGACCGGCGCCCGCACCACCTACGCCTTCGGCCGCGACGAACCCATGTTCCGCATGCTGGGCCGCTGGGACACCCGCCACCACACGCCTGCCAACGCGCTGATCGCGCAGGGCCTGATCGCCCTGGCCCTGGTCGCGCTGGGCGCGGCCACGCGCAGCGGTTTCGCCACAATGGTCGAGTACACCGCGCCGGTGTTCTGGCTTTTCTTCGTACTGACCGGCATTGCCCTGTTCGTCCTGCGACGCCGCGAGCCGGCACGGCCCCGCCCCTTCCGCGTGCCCTTCTATCCCGTCACCCCGCTGCTTTTCTGCGGCACCAGCGCCTATCTGCTTTACGCCAGCGTCGTACACACCGGCGTCGGCGCCTTTGCGGGCCTGGCCGTGCTGGCGGTGGGCGTGCTGGTGCTGCTCTATCGCGGGCGAGCCACGGCCATGCAGGCGGAATAGCACGGCCGCGCAAGGGCATCGTCGTCCGGTCCGTTGTTTACCCACGTACCTTCAGGAGCATGAATCATGCGCATACTTCGGCACTCATGGATATTGGCCTTGACGGCCGCCCTTCTGCTGACGGCAGCCCCCGGCGCGCGGTCGCAATCGGCCTCTCCCGGCGCCAAGACCCGCGCGCCCGACGTGATCTTCGTGCCGACGCCCCCGCAGGTGGTCGACGCCATGCTGCGTGTCGCCGGCGTGGGCCCCAACGATGTGCTGTACGACCTCGGTTCGGGCGACGGCCGCATCCCCATCACCGCGGCCAAGCGCCTGGGCACGCGCGGCGTCGGCGTGGATATCGATCCGCAGCGCATCCAGGAAGCGCGCGCGAACGCCAAAAAGGAGGGCGTCGCCGACAAGGTACAGTTCATCCAGGGCGACCTGTTCGAACAAGACCTGACGAAGGCCACGGTGATCAGCCTGTATCTGTTGCCGTCGCTCAACCTCAAGCTGCGGCCCACCCTGCTTAAGCTGAAACCCGGCACACGCATCGTGTCGCACGCCTTCGACATGGGCGATTGGGCGCCCGAACAGACGCTCAATATCGACGGCCGCACGGTGTACTTCTGGACAGTCCCGGAACACTGATACGGGGGGGCCTGCGTCAAGAGGGCGCCCAGCGCATGCGGAGCTCCAGCGCGTTTTCGTCGACCACCGCGAATCCGCAACGCTCATACAGCCGCCGCGCCGGGTTGCCTTTCAAGACGTCCAGCGTGATGGCGCGGCCCGCCTGCGCGGCCTGCGCCTGCAATCCCCGCACCAGATGGCCTCCCAGGCCCTGGCCCTGCCGGGCCGGAGCGACCTGAACCTGTATCAGCTTCCACTCCCCCGCATCGCGCGCCACCTTGAAAAGGCCGACCAATTCCGCGTCGTCGTACACCAGCAGCGCGTCCTCCAGCCGGTAGTTCACCCTGGCAAGATTGGCATCGTCGTCGCTGGGCGCGCCGGCACGCTGCAGATGGGGAAGCATGGTCTGTTTCCGCAGGGCCATCAGGGCGGGTATATCCGCGGCCGTGGCAGGCCGAAATGACAATTTTGGGATTGCTTTCATTGCGTGATTGTCCGGCATCTCGAACCGCTAATCAAAACGCTTCAACCGAAACCTAAAGCTCCGGACGCTCCCCGATCCCTAGGATAAGCGCATGCCTGACCGCGGAGTATCGCCAGGGTAAAGGCGAGACTCGACGCGCAGGCCCAACCGCCGGCATCCCAGGGATGCGGCTGTCGAAAAACGGGAGCGCTCCATGTCCGAATTCGTCGATACCCCCTTCGCCGATCTTCGCATCCCCTGCTCGCATGACGGCAGGACCGTTCTGGCCGCCATCGCGCCGCTATGCGAATCCATGCAGCTGGACGCATGGGCGGAAATGCGAAGGCTTGCCGCCGATCCCGATTTGCGCGAACTGGTGAAGACCGTGCCGGACGGCCGGCGCGCGGCGGAGACGCCCACCCTGCCGATCGGCGCATTGGCGCTGTGGCTGGATCGCCTGGCCGATACGCATGCCGACACGCATCTGCGGCATCGCCTGGCGATCCTGCAGCTGGAAGGGTTTCCCACCCTGCTCGACTACTGGAGCACGCGCGCGCAGACCGCCACGCAGACCGTGGACGCTGCGGTGGTCAAGCGCCAGTTCCGCCGCTTGCAATCCCAGATGTCGTCGCTATCGGATGCGCTGAAGACCAGCGCCACGCCCATCGAGCAGGAAATCCTGCGCGCGCAGCTCAACCAGCTGTGCCAGTTTCCGATCATGCCGCGCACCAGCGCATCGCCGGTTCTCGAACGCTTCTGGGACGCCATCTTCGGCCGCATGATGAACGGCGCGGAGCTGAATCACGCGCGACGCGCCGATCGCTTCCTGGCCCTGAACTTCCGCCACCTGGCGAACGAACTGGCAAGCACGCCGACGCCCATCGAACTGACGCAGGAACTGCGTAGCGAGCTAAAGAAAAGCCGTCACCCGTACTTCCTGGGCGTGCGCGTGGTCAACAGCCGCATCGCGCGCAAAAGCCTGCGATGCTGGGTGTTCAACCTGCACTAGGGCCTGTTAACGCTAGAAGGAGCCGCGCGATTGCCGCGCGGCGCCGGCCTTTGTACCCCTATGCCGACAAGCCCTGCGCCTGCAAGGCGCGCTGCACCGCCGGCCGTTCGTTCATGCGGCGATGATGGGCGGCGATACCGGGGAAGCGGCCGACGTCGATGTCCATCCGCGCCAGCCAACGGGTCATCACGTACAGATACGGGTCCGCCACGGTGTATTGCTCGCCCATCGCCCACGGCGCGGCCAACTTGCGGGTCTCGATCATTTCGAACAGGTCCGCGTAATTTCCCGGCGCCTTCGCGGCCATGCTGGCCTGGCAGCCGGCATCGTCCGACCAGCGCGCACCCCGCGTGGAATGCGCGTAGGCCACGTGGACGCTGGAAGAGAGGAAGGCATTGAAGGACATCATCCGCGCCATGTCGAAGGTGTCGGCCGGCGCCAGCGCGGCCTGCGGATACGCAGCGGCGATATAGCCCAGGATGGCAATCACCTCCGTCAGTACGCCGCGCGGCGTTTCCAGCACCGGCACCCGGCCCAGCGGATTGATCTTCAGGTGCTCCGGCGAAAGCTGCTCCTGCCGGTCGAAATGCACACGGTGCGCCTCGTACTGCGCGCCCGCTTCTTCCAGCGCGATATGGACGGCCAGCGCGCAGGAACCAGGCGAATAGTGGAATTTCATGGTGGACGACTGCTCACAGGTAAGGCCGGCGGCATGCCCGCGCCGTACCGCGCGGGGATCCTGAACGGATCGCGGATTGCCCTGTCCGAACCATGCGCCGTCGCAAGGGCCGTTGCATCTTAATCCGATTTATTGGCAGGGCGCCGGATGCCGCCTGTCGCGCGTGCCGGCTTTCAGTATCTGGCTGGGCACGTCGTGGCCGATCAGCGCCGGCAGGGTCCCCGCGGCGGCCAGGATGCCGGCCAGGTCCACGCCGGTGTCATAGCCGTCCAGCTGCAGCATGTGCACCAGTTCTTCCGTACAGGCATTGCCGCTGGCCCCGGGCGCGTAAGGGCAGCCGCCAATACCGCCCAGCGAGGCGTCGAAACGGTCCACGCCGGCGCGCAGGGCCGCCATCGTATTGGCCAGCGCCATCCCGCGCGTATTGTGGAAATGCAGGGTCAGTTCCAGTTGCGGGAACAGCGACTTCGCCCGGCGCGATATGGCTTCTACCTGGCTGGGATAAGCCATTCCCGTGGTATCGCACAACGTGATGCCGTTCACCCCGCGCTGGGCGAAGCGGTCCATCAGCTCGAATACCTCGTACGGATCGATATCGCCCTCCATCGGACAGCCGAACACCGTCGACAGCGACACATTGATGGCCACGCGGCTGCCGCGCACCGCGTCGATCACATCGGACAGCTGCGCGAAGGACTGGTCGCGCGACATGCGCAGATTCGAGCGGTTGTGCGTTTCACTGACGGACATCACCAGGTTGACCTCGTCGACCCGGCAGGACAGCGCGCGCTCCGCGCCGCGCACGTTCGGCACCAGCGCCGTGTACACCACGCCCGGATGCCGCACGATTTCATGCATGACGATCTCGGCATCGCGCAACGCCGGGATGGCCTTGGGCGACGTAAACGAAGTCGCCTCGATCTTGGCGTAGCCGCAGGCCGACAGCGCGTCGATGAAGCGGATCTTGTCCTGCGTTTCCACGAACTGGCTTTCGTTCTGGAAACCGTCGCGCGGGGCGACTTCCTGGATGTAGAGGCGCGGGCGCGCTGCCGGGACGGCGGCCTTCTGCGCGCCGCCGGAAGCGTCGTCGGCCGGGATGCGGCCCAGTGTGGAATTGCCGGTATGTGCAGATGTCATGATCGTGTTCCTCCGCCGGAAGCGGCAGTCTAGCAACGGGCCGGGCCGGGCGGAATCGACGGTTCATGATGGCGCCATCGCAAGGCGCGATGGCGCTACGGGCACAGCCCTCGCGCAAGGCGATGGCGGCGTTCGCGGACGTATACTGCTGCGCATGCACCTGGATCCCACTTCCCTGCGGCTGTTCATCAGCGTGATCGAGGAAAAGACGATCGCCGCCGCCGCCGAGCGCGAGCATATCGCCGCGGCGGCGGTGAGCAAGCGCATGAGCGAACTGGAAGAACAGCTCAAGACGCAGTTGCTGGTCCGTACCAACAAGGGTATCCAGCCCACCAACGCCGGCATGGCCCTGGCGGCCATGGCACGGCGCGCGCTGCGCGAGCTCGACGACATTACCGTCTCGATGCGCGAATATGCCAGCGGCGCGCGCGGCTTCATCCGCGTTTTCGCGAATATTTCCGCGCTGACGCAGTTCCTTCCCGGCGACATCCAATCCTTCGCCGCGGCCTACCCGAACATCCAGCTCCAGCTGGAAGAGAAGATCTCGCCCGTCATCCTGAAAGCGGTGCAGGAGAACGCCGCCGACGTGGGGATTTTTTCCGGCATGCCGCCGGGCCGCGATGTGGAAGCCCTGCCCTACCGCCAGGACACCCTGGCCCTGATCGCGCCCGCCGGCCATCCCCTGCTGGCCGCGCCGGATTTCCGCTTCGCCGATGCGCTGGCCCATGATTTCGTCGGCCTGCATACGGGCAGCGCCATCAATCAGATCGTCGCCAATGCGGCGGACCGGCTGGAGCGGCCCCTGCGCGTCAAGGTCCAGGTTACGGGCTTCGATACGCTGTGCTTCATGGTGAACGCCGGCTTGGGCCTGGGCGTGCTGCCGGTGGACATCGCCACGCTCTATGCCCGCATCTTCGATATCGGCATCCTGCGCATCGATGAACCGTGGGCACGGCGCGAGCTGCGGATATGCGTACGCTCTTTCCAGGCGCTACCCACGGCCGCCAAGCTGTTCGTGAACCACCTGACCGGCAAAGGCGCGCCCGCCGGCACAACGGCGGCGCAGGACGGCTGAGCCATCGCGCAGCCGGGCGCAGCCGGCATCACCAGACCCGATAGACCTGCCCGGTTTCGATCCCCTCGATGCTGCGGCGGAAGGCCAGCGCCGCACGGCTGGCGGGCACGGGTTCGAAGCCCGGGAAGCTGGCGCCGTAGGCATCCTGGGATTCCCGCAGCAGGGTGGGGCTGACCGCGTTGATGCGCGCATCGCGCAATTCGAAGGCGGCGGCGCGCACGAAGCCCTCTATGCCGGCGTTCACGGCAGTCGCGTTGACGCCGTCGCGAATGACGGCTTCGGTCAGGATACCCGTGGTCAGCGTGATCGAACCGCCGGGGCGCAGATAGTGCTGGCCGATCAGCGCCAGCCGCACCTGCCCCAGCAGTTTGCCCTGCAGGCCGATATCGAACTGTTCGGCCGTCATGCGGGCAAGCGGCCCGAAGTGCACATGCCCCGTGGCGGAAACGATGGCATCCACCTGGCCGGCTTTCTCGAACAGCGCCCGCACGCTGGCGTCGTCCTGGATGTCCACGGGATGCGCCGCATCCGAACGGCTCGCGAGGACGAGATCATGATCGTCGCGCAGTTCGCGCGCGATGGCAGTGCCAAGGAATCCCGTGGCGCCGACGAGGAGGATTCTCATGTTGTTCACCTGTCGAAAGAGAAGTGATGCCAGTGTATTTACGCCATGAACGGCATGGAAATCGAGTCCCGAAAAGTTACGCCGTTTGCGCTCGCCCCGACAGGCGGAAATTCTCAAAACTGTAAATGAATATTGTGTTGTTCCTTGCAGCTAGGTCCCTACAAGTTTCTAGAATCTGCGCTTCCGCCCCGGGGGGGTTAATCGAAAAGGAACAACAATGCGGAAATTCTTGAGCCGGACGGCGGCCGTCGCCGCGGCCTCACGCCGGCGGCGTGTCCGTCCGGCGCTCCAGGGCGAGCAGCCGCGCCTTCACATCCAGCCCGCCGGCGAACCCGGTCAGGCTGCCGGCTGCCCCGATGACGCGATGGCAAGGCGCGATGATGGAGATCGGGTTCCTGCCATTGGCCGCGCCCACGGCGCGGACGGCTTTCGCGTGGCCGATGCGCTCGGCGATGCTGCGATAGCTGCATGTCTGCCCATAGGGGATTTCCAATAGCGCGCCCCAGACTTTTTTCTGGAACTCGGTGCCGGCGAATTCCAGCGGGACGTCGAAGCGATCGCGCCGGCCGGCAAAGTATTCGCCCAGCTGGCGCTCGACCTCCAGCAGCGTCGGATCGTCTGCGTCTTCCCGCATCTCGCCCAGGCGCACCCGGCCGGGCCTGTCGTTCTCCCACAGGATGGCGGACAGGGCCTTTCCCTTGGCAACGAGCTTCAACCTGCCCACCGGCGTCGCGACGGTCTTGAACACATAAGAAGCCATTTCAGTTCTCCATCCGGGCGGGCCGTGGCCGGGCCCATGGACTGAAGTCTAGGGAATGCCCGGGCCGGCGGAACTCCGCTTCTTGCGGCGCGTGGCCGCCGGCACAGCCTGGCGTGCGGGCCTGGCGTATGGGCCTGGCAAGAGGCCGGGGCCCGGCCGCAATGTTATCCTTCACGCGCCGATTACAGCGACAATCCATGCCATGGTCACCAAGGTAGCTTCTCCGGCCGACACGGGAACGGTCAATCGTGTGCTACGCATCCTGTCCGCCTTCGCGGCCAGGGATCGCTGGCCGTTGAACGAACTGGCCCGGGAGCTGGATCTGCCGCGCGGCAGCGTGCATCGCCTGTTGAAGCTGTGCAGGCCGCTGGGCTTCGTCGACCAGGATGCCGAAGGCTTGTACACGCCGGGCATCGAACTTTACCGGGTCGCCGGCAAGCTCAGCGCCGAAATGCCCATCAACCGTCTCGCCGCGCCATTGCTGCACGGGTTGCGCGACGCGACGGACGAAACGGCGATGCTGGTGCTGCTCTCCCGGCAGGAACTGCGCATCTTCATGTCCGATATCGCCTGGCCGTCGCACCCGCTGCGATACACCGTGGCGCTCAACCAACTGCAACCGCTTACCTGGGGCGCGGCGGGCCGCTCCATCCTCGCCTTCCTGCGGCAGGACGAAATCGACGAAACCATCGGGCAGGCGGCCACCTCCCCACTGAACGGACGCGAGCTCGACGTTCCCGAACTGCGCGATACGCTGGAACAGATACGCAGGCAGGGCTATGCCACCAGCTACGCGGAACGCGCGCCCGATATGCACGGAATTGCCGTGCCGTTCTTCGACCGCGAAGGGCAGGTCAGGGGCAACCTGATGCTGACCGTGCCGCACTTCCGCTTTGACGAGGCGCAACAGGAACGCCACCTGGCATTGCTGCGCGCAGCCGCCACCGAATTGATGCGGCGACTGGGCTGGCGATAGGCGCCGCCATCCGGCAGCTCAAACCTCGACGGGCGCGGCGCGGGCCAGAGGCCATCCGGCGGGCATCCTAGGCGCGCACGTCCATGGCGGTGCGCAACCCGTCGCTGACGAAGTTGAAACACATGCTGGTGACGAAAATGCAGGCACCCGGCAAGGTCGCGATCAGGGGCTGGTTGTAGATCGCGGTGCGCAGGCTGCTGAGCATCAGCCCCCATTCCGGGTCCGGCGGCTTCACGCCCAATCCCAGGAAGGACAAGCCGGAAGCGACGATCATCGATAGGCCGACCAGCCCTGTCGCATAGACGAAAACCGGCCCCAGCACGTTGGGCAGCACGTGCGTAAAGATGATCGATAGCGAGCCCGCCCCCGTGCTGCGCGCCGCCTGGACGTATTCCAGGTCGCGCACGCCGGTCGTGACACTTTCGGCCACGCGGATGATGGGCGGAATGAAAACGAAGGTCAGCGACAGAATCACGTTCAGCACGCCCGCGCCTATCATGCCGCTGACCGATACGGCCAGCAGCACGGAGGGAAAGGCATAGAACACATCGGTGACGCGCATGATCGCCATGTTGACCTTGCCGCCCGCGAAGCCCGCGACGACGCCCAGGATGCCGCCGATCGTGAACGCCATCAGCACCGGTGAAATGCCGATCAGCCACGAATAACGGCCGCCATACATCAACCGGGTCAGCATGTCGCGCCCCAGTTCGTCCGTGCCCAGCAGGTGGCCGGCAAAACCGATGGGCTTCAAGCGCAGGATGGCCCGCCCTACGTTAGGCTCATAAGGCGCGATCCATGGCGCCAGCACGAGAATCATGAAGATGGCGATCAGGATGGCGCCGCAGACCAGCGTCGTGCGATCGCGCAGCAGGCGCCGGGCGACACCGCGCCAGTAGCTGTTCTCCGCTTCCCATTCCTGCGTGTCCGCGGCCACCGGCAGGCCGGCGTCTTTCGGGATGACGATCATGTGCGGCTGATCCTCGGGTCTATCGCGGTCTGGATAAGATCCACGGCAAGATTGAGCACGACGAAAAACAGCGCCAGCACCAGCGTGGCGGCCTGCAGCGTCGGGAAATCGCGCTGGAAAATCGCATCGTTGAGCATCGATCCGGTACCGGGCCAGGCGAACACCGTCTCGACCAGGATGGAGCCGCCCATCAGGTTCGCCAGCTGCAGGCCCATGACCGCGATCACGGTGGGCGCGGCATTCAGGAATACATGTGTGACGATGCCGTGCCCGCGCAGGCCCTTGCCGCGCAAGGTGGTGATGTAATCCTGGCTCATGATGTCGCTGACCAGCCCGCGCACCGTGCGGGTGACCAGGCCCGCGGGAATGACGCAAAGCGTCACCGCGGGCAGAATCAGGAACTGGATGTGGGCCCAGTCCCACGCCCATGCGCTGGACGTGCCCGGTCCCGCGCCCATGGCCGGCAGCATGTGCAGGGCCACCGAAAAAATGATGACCAGGACCATGCCCAGCCAATAATGCGGGATCGACACGCCCGCGACGGCCGCCCCCAGCAGGACGCGGTCTATCCAGGTCCCGCGGTAGACCCCCGCGATGCCGCCCAGGACACAGCCCAGCACGAAACCGAGGATGCCGCCCGTCACCGCCAGGATCAGGGTATTGCCGCTGGCCACGATCAGATCCGGCAGGATGGGCCTGCCGCGCGTGATCGACATGCCCAGGTCGCCATGGACCACGTGTTGGAGCCACAGGCCGAACTGCACCGGCAGGGACCGGTCCAGTCCATAGTCGCTGCGCACCTGCGCCACCACGTCGGGCGGCGTATCGGGCGGCACCATGGCCGCGATGGGATCGCCAGGCGCCAGGTGTATGAGCAGGAAACACACCAGGCTGACCGCCAGCGCGATCGGCACCATGTACAGAATGCGGCGTGCGATATAGGACAGCATCGTTCGTATTCCTCGGACGGGTTGGCGGGACGGAGCGGCGCCCTACGGCGCCCTCGCCGCTTCCATGACCTTGATGCAGCGCACCGCCCGCCCCGGCGCCGGATAATGGAATTCGGGCACCGCGGCGCGGCAGGCCTCGTCGGCGCGCGGACAGCGCGGGGCGAAGGCACAACCCGGCATGGGCTTGCGCAAGTCGGGCGGCGCACCCGGGATGGTGGTCAGCCGCTCGCCGCGCTTGCCGGGCTGCACGGTGGCACCCAGCAGCCCCTGCGTATACGGGTGCAGCGGCTGGGTCAGCAAGGACGACACGCTGCCCTGTTCGACAATGCGGCCGGCATACATCACCGCCACGCGGTCGGCGATCTCGCCCGCCACGCCCAGGTCGTGCGTAACGAACACCACCCCCATGCCCAGCTCCTCCTGCAGGCTGCGCAACAACAGCAGCACCTGGATTTGCACGGTCGCGTCCAACGCGGTGGTCGGTTCGTCGGCCAGCAGCAGCCTGGGCCGGCAGGAAATCGCCATGGCAATCATGGCGCGCTGGCGCAGCCCGCCCGACAGTTCGTGCGGGTAGGCGTTCAGGCGCATCCTGGCCGAGGGTATCTGCACCAGATCCAGCAGATCGAGCGCGCGCCGCCGCGCCTCGGCCTTCGATACGCCTTCGTGCCGGACGATGGTTTCGACGATCTGGCGACCGATGGGAAAGACCGGGTCGAGGGCCGTCATCGGTTCCTGGAAAATCATCGATACGACCTTGCCGCGCAAATCCGGCAGACTGGACTCCGGCAGCGCCATCATGTCGTGGCCCGCCACGGTCAACTCGCCGCGCATCACGGTCTTCGACCTCGGGTTCAGGCGCATCAACGCACGCATCGTCACCGACTTGCCTGACCCGCTTTCGCCCAGCACACAGAGCACCTGGCCCTCGTTCAGGTCCAGGTCGATGCCGTTGACCGCCGCGACAGTCGCGTCGCGGGACACGAAGCTGACGTGCAGGTCGCGGGCCCGGATCAGGGCTTGCCGGGTCATGGCGGGCCTCCGGCATGGTGGGCGGGCGTGATCGTTGCCGCCCCCCAGCGTTCACTCCGCGGAAAGTCGCTGCCCGGTATCGCGGCATGGCAGGCGGCCTCGCGCGAGTGGCCGATGCCGGTCAGGGCAGGCGCCGAGGCGGCGCACAGCTCGCGAGCGATGGCGCAACGCGTATGAAAGCGGCACCCGGAGGGCGGCTCGATCGGATTTGGCGGGTCGCCCTTGAGCGGCGGCTCGGTACGCCGCCGCGCGGGATCCATGGACGGGCGGCTATCCATCAGCGCCTGGGTGTAAGGATGGGCCGGCGCGGCAAAAACGGAATCGGCCGGGCCCAGCTCCACGACCTTGCCCAGGTACATCACCAGTACGCGATCGGCCACGTGCTGCACCACATTCAGGTCGTGGCTGATGAACAGATAGGTCAGGCTGAACTGCTCTTTCAGGTCCATGAGCAGATTCAGCACCTGGGCCTCCACGGACTTGTCCAGCGCGGACACCGGTTCGTCCAGGATGATCAGGCGCGGCCGCAACGCCAGCGCCCGCGCGATGTTCACGCGTTGGCGCTGGCCGCCCGACAGTTCATGGGGAAAGCGCCGCGCGTACTGCCGGGGCGCCAATCCCACGGCGGACAGCAGGTCGCGCGCCCGGTCCCGCGCCTCGCGGCGACCCACGCCGTGGACGACGGGGCCGTAGGCGATCGACTCCTCGATGGTCAGGCGCGGGTTCAAGGACGAATAACTGTCCTGGAACACCATCTGTACCTGGCGGCGGTACTCCTTCAGACTGATCCCCCGATAGCCGCCCACCGGGTCGCCGTCGAAGATGATCTCGCCCGCCGTCGGCGCCAGCAGCGACATGAGAAGACGCGAGAACGTCGACTTGCCGCAACCGGATTCGCCGACGATACCCAGGGTCTCCTGCTTCTGCACGCTCAGGTCCATGCCGTCAACGGCGCGCACCAGCTTGCGGCCGCCGGCAAGGACCGAGCCAACCGGGAAATGCTTTACCAGCCCCTTGACGAGCAGGAGCGGCTGCGCCGGCCCGCCGCGTTCAGGTTCCCGATCCTGCCTGGCCATGCCTTACCTCCCTGTGCAAGCGATCCACTACCCACCGCCTTACGGCAACGGGCCGAAGGAAGGCGGCATCACGCGCCGCCTGGACGCCGCTTCGTATGCCGAGGCAATATCCAGGATGAGATCCTCCTTGCCCGGCTCGGCGCGGAACACCAGCGAGAACGGCATGCCCGGCGCCGGCACCGGCGTCGGCGTGGCGGACGGCTGCGGCACGTAGCGGGTGCCATCGTCGCTGAGCTTGAACGTGTAGTCGTAGACCTCGTCGACATAGCCGGCCGGGATCAGGATCTCGCTCAAGCCGGCGTTCGGGCCATAGGCGGATTCGTTGCGCGGCGTGCCGGAGACGCCCGGATACGGGGCGCCGCCGATCTTGCCGGGCGGATACGGCGTATGCAGCCGCACCAGTCCGTCCAGGCGGTTCTCCAGGATCACCATCATGTCCACGCGCCGCAGCAGCTCGCGCAACATCAGCCGCTCGTTCACGCCCTGGCGCTCGTCCAGCGGATTGCGCATGTCGACGACTTCCTCCCAGTTCTTGAACGCGGCGCGCTGGTCATCGCCCCAGAACTTCGACCGCGCATTGAGCGTCGGGAAGTCCACCACGGTTTCCGTGAAGCCCAGTTTTTTCCAATCCTCGGCGCGGCGCGTCAGGTACTGCGGGATGTGAAAGCGGAACGCCATCGAGTCGGCCTGGTGCTGCACGGTGATGATGTCTAGGTTCCTGGGCGGGGCGATGCGGCCTTCGGCCATCTCGACCATGTAGTCGATGGGGCTCATGGTGCCCGTGCCGAAGAACTTGCCGGGCTGGAACTCCGTGCGCCGGATCGCCGCCGCAAAATCCGGGAACACCGGTTCGCCGCGCTCCGTTACGCGGAACAGGATGTCGGGCATGAAGACCGGCACCAGGCGTGCCAGCGCCTTGCTGAAGTCCACCGTCATCTGCTCGACTTCAGAATCCGGCGTCCAATGCGCATGCGCGGACTCGACCAGCGTGGCGCCCAGCTGCCTGCCCAGTACTTCCTTGACTTCGCGCGCGGCGGCGGCGGTGATGGGCCGCGCCGCGACGTCGTCGGGCAGGCAGAACATGGACTCGCGCACGATGCCGATGCGCTTGCCCTTCAGCGACTTCGACTTGTAGACGTGGCTGGCATAGGGCGTGCTCAGCGCCGATGAACGCGGCACGGTCGTGAACGGGTCGCGCGGGTCGTAGTACCCTTCGACCGGGTCCTTCAAGGCGTCCAGCACCTTGGCCGCATCGCCGATCTTGCGTGCGTGAATGCCGGTGCGATCGTTGTGGATGTCGGCCCCGATGGCGCCGCCGTCGAAGCCGATCAGCGCTTTGTGCGGCAGGATGAGCGCCACGGAATTGTGGTTCGCGGGGCCGCGGGTGGACGCGCGCGTTTCCTCGCCCAGGCCGATCATGCACAGGTTGGCGCTGACCGACAGCGCCGAACCCGAACTGGATCCCAACGAGGCCGAGCGCGTCGTGTCGTAGGGATTGGAAGGATTTCCGCCCCAGGTCGTGCGCTGGTATCCCAGCGTGGAAACCAGCACTTTCTCCGGCTTGTGGCGGCCACCCGGGTCGCCGGCGCGGCCGTTGTATTCCGTGCTGACGGACTTGGCGAAGATGATGGCGCCCTTCTTGCGCAGCTGCTCCACCAGGATATGGTCGCGCGCGGGCACATCGATATCGTAGGCGGCGTCGGCGCCGCCCATGGAATGCATATCCTTGGTATCGAACGGGTCCTTGAACGAGAAGACCACGCCGTACATCGGCATTTTCTCCAGGTCGGGATGGGTGCCGTACTCGGCGTCCAGCTCGGCGGCGCGCTCCAGCGCATCGGGATAGTGGCGGAAGAATTCGCACATCGGCGGCGCGCCCGGCGGCAGCGGGCCCAGGGACGGGTGCTTGTCGAACTCGCCCTTGCAGACCGTCGATCGTTCGCCTCGGATGTTCAGTGTGGACAAGGCATTCACCTGTCCCGCATTCGGGATGTCGACGATCATGCCGTACTGCTGCATGACGCTGGGGTCCGACGCGGTCGGCTCCATGCGGCCGAACTCCAGCGGCACGCCCTTGTACTGGTCGTAGTCCGGCACATAGTCGCGTACCGGGACGGTATGCCTCGGGAAAGCGAGCGGCGCGCCGGCGCGCACCGCGCCGGGCGCGGCCGGCACGGGCTTGCCGTCTTCCGTCACCAGCATGCTGGACACGCCATTGAACGCGCGGCAACGGTCGATATACCGCTGCACGATCTGGACCACCGTAATCCCGCCACGCTGGATCGCGGCCTGCAGCGTCTCTATCGTCGTCTCTTCCAGCTGGAAGGGCTGCGTCCCTGCGGTTTGTTCCGCCGCGGCAGCCGCGGGATTCACGTTGACATGCATATCGTTCATCGTCTGTTTCCTCGCCGCGGCGCGCGGGCCGCTGGTCAGCCAATCAATATCCCGTCCTGGGGATCCGGGATCGCCCGGCGTTGCGCGATGACCGACGGGTGGAACTATCCTGTCGCATGACTTGACGATGTGTCAAGTGACTTTCCTGACGTTTTTGCCGGCCTTGCGCTTCTGGAACAGATTGGTGCGCCAGCCGCACCATGCACGCACATGGACCGCACCGGGCTTGTGCGCATATGTGGAGAAAAACCGACTAGGGCGAATACCTCTTGCGCATCGCACCATACTTAATTATTAATCAAGGAACTTGACGGCCCGGCGCATCCATCGGATCGTTTGCCCGCAAGCGGCGGTCTTCACGCGCCGGGCCAGGCCCCGGGGCTTCACAAAAGCACTAAGCCGGACGCACGCGCGTCCCGGCCAAGGGAGAATCACATGGGAACGATCACACGCCGGAACGCGCTCCAGCTCGCCGGCGCCGCGCTGCTCGCGGCGGGAAGGCCCGGCAGCGTCTTCGCGCAGGGGGCCGGCGGCGGCACGCTGCGGGTCGCAATGACCACCACCGACGTGCCGCTGACCAACGGCATGCCCGACAACGGCAGCGAAGGCGGCCGCTTTGCCGGATATCCGATCTTCGACGCGCTGGTCCTATGGGATTTCGCGAACACCAAAACCCCGCCGGATCTCATTCCGGGGCTGGCAACGGAATGGCACGTCGACCCCGCCGATAACAAGCGCTGGCTATTCACGATCCGCAAGGGCGTGTCCTTTCACGACGGGTCGCCGTTGAGCGTGGACGATATCGTCTGGAACTTCGACCGCCAGCTGAACCGCGATGCGCCGCACTACGACAAGCTGGCGCCCACCTATGCCGGTGCCTACGCGGCCATCATCGCCGGCTATGAAAAGGTCTCGGACACGCAGTTCGCCATCCGCACCAAAACCGTTTTCAGCCTGCTTCCCTATCACCTATCGCGGCTGTTCATCGTCAGCCCGCGCCAGTACGAAAAACTGGGCAAGGACTGGCTGGCCTTCCGCTCCAACCCCTCGGGCACCGGCCCGTTCAAGGTTGTGAAAGTCACGCCCCACGTGGCCATCGAACTGGTGCCCAACCAGGGCTATTGGGATCCCAAGCACATTTCCAGGCTCGATCGCTTCGTACTGATGCCTATCGCGGACTCCAACACGCGCGTCGCCGCCCTGCGCTCGGGGCAGGTCGACTGGATCGAATTCCCCGATCCGGATTCCATTCCGGCGCTGAAGAGCGCGGGCTTCAACGTCGTCACCAAGCCCTATCTGCACCTGTGGTCTTTCGTGTTGAACTGCGCCGATCCCGGCCCGCTGCGCGATGTGCGCGTGCGGCGGGCATTGAACTACGGCCTGGACCGCGAAAGCATGGTCGGCCTGCTCAGCGGCACGGCCACGCCGGCCATCGGCCTGTACGACCAGGACTACAAGCTGTTCGGCAAGCCGACGCAGATCTACAGCTACGATCCCGACAAAGCCAGGGCCCTGCTGGCCGATGCCGGCTACGGCCCGGGCAAGAAACCCATCACGCTACGGACCCTGATCCCGACCGCCGGCTCGGGCAACATGGTGCCGCTGCCCATGGGCCAGTTCATGCAGCAAAGCCTGGAAGAATTGAACGTCAAGGTCGACCTCGTCGTCGCCGACTGGGGTTCGGTGCTGACCGCCATGCGCCAGGTCCCCGGCGTGAACGGGGCCCCCCACTACGACGTCATCTGCCATGGCCAGCCGTTCGGCGACCCCACGCAGTTCTACACCAACTGCTTCAACCGCGACGGCGGGGGCACGGGCAACTGGGGACGCTACAGCAACGCGAAGGTCGACCAGCTCCTGACCGAGGCCCTGTCCGCCTTCACCCAGGCCGACCAGGACGCCAGGCTGGCCGCCGCCCACGCGCAGGTGGTGGATGACGCGCCCAATATCTTCGCGGTGCACGACCTGAACCCGCGCGCCATGAGCCAGAAGGTCAAAGGCTTCGTGCAAGCGGAAAGCTGGTACCAGGACTTCACGCAGATCACGGTGGCGTCGTAGACCGGCCGCGCCCCGGGGCATAGTCCCCGGGCGCATCGCAAACCCACGGGCTGGAGCTGCGGCGCCTACCCCGCCAGTGTCTTGACCTTGCGCAGGTCGGGAAAGAGACGCAGCCACAGGGCCACCACGACGATGGTGCTGACGCCGCCGATCACGCCCGCCGCCACCGGGCCGACGAAGCCCGCCAGCGTGCCGGAGTAGAACTCGCCGAGCTGGTTGGAGGTGCCGACGAAGAGCGAATTGACGGCGTTCACGCGTCCGCGCATCTCATCCGGGGTCAAGAGCTGCACCAGGGTGATGCGCACCACCATGCTGATGGTGTCGGCGGCGCCCAGCACCGCCAGCGCCACGACGGACAGCGCGATATTGCTGGAGAGCGCGAACACGATCGTCGCCACGCCGAACACGGCCACCGAGGCCAGCATTTTCATGCCTATGCCCGTCTTCAGCGGGACGCGGGCGATGAACAGCGACATCAACACCGCCCCCACCGCGGAGGACGAGCGCAGCAGGCCCAGCGCCCA
Source organism: Bordetella sp. (assembly GCF_057362025.1). Lineage (NCBI taxonomy): Bacteria > Pseudomonadati > Pseudomonadota > Betaproteobacteria > Burkholderiales > Alcaligenaceae > Bordetella > Bordetella sp. Next base: position 46,462 of record NZ_JBMQQZ010000033.1, read on the forward strand.
CGGGCCGGCCTGCAGAATGTCGCGCGCGAATATCGGCAGCAGCGCGGTCGTTCCCCCCAGCAGCACCGCGAACAGATCCAGCGAGATCACGCCCAGCATGACCGGCCGGTTAAAGATGAACGACACGCCCGCGAACGCGGAACTCAAAGTGACGGGCCCGCGGTTGTAACCGCCGCGCACCGTCTTGATGGACATCACGCACATGCTGGCCACGACGAACATCACCGAGGACAACAGGAAGGGCGCCAGCGGATTGATCCCGTAGGCCAGGCCGCCCAGGGCGGGCCCGATGATGGTGGCGGTCTGGGACAGCGCCGTCGTGACCGACAGCGCCTGCTGCAAGGCCGACGGCGGCACGATGCTGGGCACCAGCGACTGCATGGTCGGCTGCTCGAACGCCTGCGCCGCCCCCAGGATGACGACGGAAACGAAGATCACGGGCACGCTCAGGCCGCCCGACCAGATTGCCCAGCTCAGGGCGATTGCCACGATGGCCTTGACGCTCTGCGCGGCCAAGGCGATGCGCCTGCGGTCGAAGCGGTCCGCCACGTGGCCCACGACCAGCGTCAGGACCACCATCGGCAGGAACTGGCAAAGCCCGATCAGGCCCAGGTAGAACGCGCTGTGCGTCCTGTCGTACACCAGCCAGCCCAGCGCGATCCCGATGCCCTGGAATCCCACCGCCGACAACACGCGGGAGATCGCGTAAGGGACATAGTTTTCTCGCCAGGGGACGGTCCCCGCGGGGGCTTCATCTGCATTGCCCGCAACGGCGGCATCAGGCTTCGTCGACAATCAAGGCTCCTGTCAATTCCGGGACCCTGATGCTCTGGCCGAACAGAAGGGCGCATGCCCTTGCGTACCTGGCGTTTCCACAGTCGCGGGGCACGGGATACTCAAGAGACTTTATAGGCCGTCAAGTTTATACTGAGTTCCGGCCGAACGGCGCATCCGGCATCGCGACGCCAGATGCGCTCGCCGCGGCATCTACAAGGACGGCGGCGTGTTCACCTTCAGCATGCGCGCCATCTTGTCGCCCTTGTTGCAATAGCCATGCGGCAACGAAGAGGGGAAGAAAATCAAATCGCCCTGACGCACGACATAGCTCTTGCCGTCGACCGTCACTTCGACTTCGCCTTCGATGATGTAGCCCAGCTCCTCCCCGGCATGGCTGACCGTGTCGCCGCTGCGCGCGCCGGGCGGGATGCTGTGGACCAGCGCCTGCAGCAGTCCATTGCGGTCGATCGGCACGATGCGCTCGAACCGCACCCCCTGGTCCAGCGCGTCCGGATCCGCAACGCTGCGCGCCCGCCGGCCGGCGTGGAAGACGTGCACCGGCCCGGACAAGCTGTCCTCCGCGGAATACAGTTCCGCGATGCTGGTGCCCAGCGCATTCGCCAGCCGGTGCAAAAAGCCGATGGACGAAGCCAGTTTGTCGTTCTCCAGCTTGGAGAGCATGCTTTCGGAGCATTCGACGATATCGGCCAGCTCTTTCAGCGTATAGCCTTGCAGCAGCCGGGCGTGCTTCAACTTCGAGCCTATCCGCAGCGGATCCCGCGCCGCATCGGCCGCTTCCGCGCGCGCCCGCGCCTTCACGGAAGGCTTGGTGAGCTCCTTGCCCTTTGCCCTGGTTCCGGCCGTCTTGCCCGCCGTCGCCGGCTTGATCCCGCCACGAAGTTTCGCCGCCGTTTTCTTGATATCCAACCTGATTCCTCCAGTCCCGCCTGGGCGCCTCCCCCGGCATGACGCGCGGATTATCGCCGCCCGCCGCCTGGCGCACCCGTCTGTTTGGATGTCGTCCCGCCTTTGGCCCACTCCAAGGGCGGGGCATGCACACTATCCGCTCTCTTGCGCCCGCGCGCGCCGGCACGGACTTGTAAAGCTACTTGAGGAGCAATCAAAATTGTATTCCAAGTCGCGCCGCGCGATTCAGCCGGGCCCGGCGACCGGCGGCGGTGCCCCTCCCTTCTCCTTGCTTGAACGCCCCGCTAACCGCTGCGCGACAGCCGCCGGACCGCCGCGCGCGCCGCGTCGCGGATTTCATCGGCGAACTGGGCCACGATGGCCGAACGCGGCCGCATCGGGGAAAAAAGAAAGCGCGGCCGCATGTCGATACGAGGAGAAAAACGCCGCATGACCAACTGCGAAAAGGCTCCGGTCATCAGGATGAAATGGTCGACCAGCGCGACCGCGTTCAAGGCTTCCACCATCGCGCACAGCGTGGCGGTGCTATTGGACACCAGCGCGGTCTCGTAGGCCACGCCGCGCTCGCGGTACGCTTCCCGCAGCCGGAAGCCGGTAAACGTGTCGTCGGCGAAGGTAATGATCGGCCACCCCGCAAGCAGCTCGGGCGTCAGCCGGGCATGCCGCGCCAGCGGATGATCGCGGTGCAGCACGCAAACGACTTCGCTCTTGCAGATCTCTTCCGCTTCCAATGAAGCGGCGGGCGTGGGCACGTCCACGATGCCCATGTCGACCTGGCTGGTCCCCACGTACTCGATCACGTGGCGGGTGGGCAGCGCGCGCACGTCGAACTGGACCTGCGGATGCCGCTCGTGAAAGACATGGACCGCCTGGGCGACCACGGACATCGATAGCGTGGACACCGACGCCACGCTGATCCGGCCCCGCACCCCTTGCCGGATCTCCAGCGCCGCCTGGCGTACCGATTCCACGCTGCCGAACAGGCGTTCCACTTCCGGCATCAGGGCGTCGGCCTCTGGCGTGCACACCAGCCGCCCCTTCACGCGCTGGAACAGCGTCAGGCCCAGCTCGCCCTCCAGCAGCCGCAGCGTCTTGGTGACCGCGGGCTGCGAGATATACAGCATGCGCCCCGCGGCGGATACCGAACCGGTCTGGACCACGGTACGGAAAATTTCGAGGTGACGCACATTGAGCATATCCAATATCCATAACTTTTTGGAAGGAAGAAGCTGCCAAAGCTGTATTGGATATTATGAGCTGACCTTCCTACACTGCAATGCATTCCGATCGCGCCAGACGCGACGCCACAATGGGAGGAACAGCCCTTGAATATCCCCGGAAAAGAGGCGTGGACAACGCGCGCTGCGCGCTGCCAGCCTGAATGGCGAGCCTTCGTGGACGGGCAGTACCGCCCCGCGCTGTCGGGCAAGACCTTCCCCACCGTCAATCCGGCGACGGGCAAGGTCATCGCCCAGATTGCCGCCTGCGATGCAGAGGACGTCGATCTCGCCGTGGCAAGCGCGCGCCGCGCCTTCGAATCCGGGGTGTGGTCGCGCCGGGCGCCCGCCGAGCGCAAGCAGATCCTGCTCAAGCTCGCCGAGCTGATGATGACGCACCGCGAGGAACTGGCGCTGCTGGAATCGCTGGATGTCGGCAAGCCCATCGCCAACGCCTACAACGGCGACATCGTCAGCGCCGCCACCTGCATCCAGTGGTATGCCGAAGCCATCGACAAGCTGTACGGCGAAATGGCGCCCACCGCCGCCAATATGACGACCATGATCATGCGCGAACCGCTGGGCGTGGTTGCCGCGGTCGTGCCCTGGAACTATCCCTTGTCCATGGCGTCGTGGAAACTGGGGCCGGCGCTGGCGGCCGGCAATTCGGTCATCCTGAAACCCGCCGAACAATCGCCGCTGACCGCCATCCGCATCGCGGGACTGGCCATGGAAGCCGGCTTGCCCGCGGGCGTGCTGAACGTCGTTCCGGGCTATGGCGAGACCGCCGGCCGCGCGCTGGGCCTGCACATGGACGTTGACGCCGTCGGCTTTACCGGCTCCACCGAGGTCGGCAAGCTGTTCATGCAGTACTCCGGCCAATCCAACATCAAGCGCATCGGCCTGGAATGCGGCGGCAAAAGCCCGCATATCGTCCTGGCCGATTGCCCGGACCTGGACGCCGCGGCGCGCGCCGTGGCGCTGGGCATCTTCAGCAACAGCGGCCAGGTATGCAATGCCGGCTCGCGCCTGATCGTGGAAGCGCCCATCCGCGACGCCTTGCTGGAGAAAATCGCCGCCGTGGCCCGTGAACTGGTGCCCGGCGATCCGCTGGACCCGGCGACCCGCATGGGCGCCATCGTCAGCCAGGCCCAGCACGAACGCGTCATGTCCTATATCGACGCCGGCCGCGCGGACGGTGCGCGGCTGGTCCTGGGTGGCAAACCCGCACGTGTCGACAGCGGCGGATGGTTCATCGAACCCACCGTCTTCGGCGACGTCGGCAACGACATGCGGATCGCCCGGGAAGAGATTTTCGGGCCCGTGCTGTCCGCCATTACCGTGGCCGGTTTCGACGACGCCATCCGCGTCGCCAACGATACCGTCTACGGGCTGGCGGCCGCGGTATGGACCAGCGATGTGGGACGCGCCCATCGGGCCGCGCAGAATCTGCGCGCGGGCGTTGTCTGGGTCAACTGCTTCGACCGTGGCAATATGTCTTCGCCGTTCGGCGGCTTCAAGCAGTCCGGCTTCGGACGAGACAAGTCTTTGCATGCCTTCGACAAATACATGGATTGGAAGGCGGTCTGGATCGCCTCGTGATCCGGCGATGCAGCGCCATCCGCAACCGCAGTGAACGGAACAAGGGGGTCGACATGAAAAAGCATGATCCGCAAAGCCAGGGCCGCGGCCTATCGCGCCGCGCCCTGTTGAAGGCCGGCGCCGCCATGGCCGGCATGGCCACACTGGGCACGGCGCTACCGCTGCGCGCCCAGAGCCGGGGCATCAGCGTAACCTGCTGGGGCGGCGCGTATGAAGCGGCGGTGCGGAAAGCCTACGCCGAACCCTACGCCAAAGAGACCGGCGTGCCGGTCACGCTGGTCAACAACGCGGACCTGACCCGGATGAAGGTGCAGGTCGACAGCGGCAACGTATCCTGGGATGTGTTCGACAGTATCGGGCCGCAGATCATGGCCGGTGCCCGCCAGGGCCTGTGGGCCCCCATCGACACCGGCATCGTCGACACCGGCAAGCTGTTGCAGCCGGCCGGCAAGGACCATGTGGGCACCTATTCCTATGCCGGCGGCATCGCCTACGACCCCAAGAAATTCCCCGACGGCAAGCATCCGACGACCTTCGCCGAATTCTGGGACCTGAAGCGATTTCCGGGACGCCGCGGACTGCGCTCGCGGGTCAGCGAAAACCTGGAGATGGCCCTGCTGGCCGACGGCGTGCCACCCGCCCAGCTGTATCCCCTGGACGTCGAACGGGCCTTCAAGGCGATGGACCGCATCAAGCCGGCGGTACGCAAGTGGATCGAAACCACGCCCGAGACCGTGTCCCTGCTGACCAGCAACGAGATCGACTTCTCCTACAGCTACCTGAGCCGCGTGCTGCCCGCGCAGCGCGCCGGTTCGTCGGTGGCCATGTCCATGCGCCAGACGCTGAACAGCCTGGAATACCTGGCCGTGCCCAAGGGCGGCAAGAACATCCAGGATGCCATGCGGTATGTCGCCTTCTGCCTGCGGCCGGACCGCCAGGCGGCGTTCTGCGAGCTGGTGGAGTTCTCGCCCAACGTCGCGGGGGCCGCCGAGCAGGTCAGCGCCGCGGCGCGCGCGCGCATGCCCGATATGAAAAGCCCGGACGCCGTCATCATCAACGACGCCTGGTGGGGCGAGAACTACGACAAGCTGCAGCGCCGCTTCACCGAGTGGCTGCTGATCTAGGGGCCTGCCACCCCATGCCCCACACTCTCAGCACCAGGACCGTGGTCGTCCTGCTGGCCCCCCTCTGCGCGCTGCTGCTGCTGTTTTTCCTGCTGCCGCTGGGCCGGGTGGGCTGGTCCAGCATCTACGACCACGGCTACACGCTGCGCGGCTATGCCGAGGTGATCAATGGCACGCTGATCCATCGCGTGCTGGGCACCACGCTGCACATCAGCGTGCTGGCCACGCTGACCAGCCTGGTGCTGGGCTACCTGATCGCCATGCACCTGGCGGCCATGTCGCCGCGCCGCCGCGCGCCCTACCTGATCATGGTGATGCTGCCCTTCTGGACCAGCATCCTGGTCAAGAGCTACGCCTTTACCATCGTGCTGGGAAGCAGCGGACTGGTGAACCAGCTGCTGGGATGGATGTCGGGGGGCGCCTGGCATGTCGAGCTGCTGTTCAATCGCGTCGGCGTGGTGCTGGGCATGACCAACTACCTTCTGCCCTTCATGGTGCTGCCCGTCATGGCCAGCCTGGTCAACCAGAACCGCAACCTGCACCTGGCCGCCGAAATCATGGGCGCGGGGCAATGGCGCATCTTTACGCGCATCACGCTGCCGCTCAGCCTGCCGGGGATATGCGCCGGCGTGCTGATGTGCCTGACGCTGTCCATGGGGATGTACATCACGCCGGCGCTGCTGGGCGGGCGGCAGGACATGATGCTGGCCAACCTGATCGATTTCTATACGCGCCAGACACTGGACTGGAACCTGGCGTCCTCGATCGCCTTCGTGCTGCTGGCCATCTCGGCCTTGCTCATCGCGATGCTGATCCGGGTCCAGCGCGACCGGGAGACGACGTTCGCATGAACCGCCCCGATACGCCTCCTTCCCCGCTGTTCACCGCGCGCCACGGCTGGCGCCTGGCGGGCGCCGCCGCCGCGTGGGCGGGCTATCTCTTCCTGCTGCTGCCCAGCCTGGTCGTCATCCCGATCTCCTTCAGCGGCGCGCAGGAGCTGAGCTTCCCGCCCAAGGCGTTCTCGCTGGCGCTGTTCCGCCAGTTCCTGGGCGATCCGGCATGGTGGGGATCGGCCCTGCAAAGCCTGCTGGTCGCATGCTGCGTCACGGTCCTGTCGCTGCTGATCGCCCTGCCGGCGTCATATGCCCTGGCGCGCGGACATTTCCGCGGACAGCGCGTGCTGGAACTGGTTTCCCTGGCGCCCATGCTGGTGCCCGTGGTCGTGCTGGGGCTGGGCATGTACATGCACCTGTCCGCCCTGCGCATGGTGAACACGACCCTGGGCGTGGTCCTGGCGCATACCGTGGCCACCATACCCTTCATGCTGGTCGCCCTGGGCGCCGGCCTGCGGCACGCCGATCCCGCGCTGGAAACCGCCGCCATGATCATGGGCGCGGGCCGGCTGCGCATCTTCACGGAAGTCGTGGTGCCGCAGATCCGGCCGTCCATCCTGGTGGGCGCGCTCTTCGCCTTTTTGATTTCCTTCGACGAGGTCATCATCGCGTACTTCATCACGGGCCCGGAAACCACCACCCTGCCCGTGAAGATGTACAGCGCGATCCGCTGGGAAGTGTCCCCGGTGCTGGCCGCCGTATCGACCCTGCTTACCATCCTGTCGCTGGTGGTCTGCCTGGCCATCATGGCCTTGCAGCCGCCCCGGCGCCGGCAACCCGATTGACGACCAGGGAAACCATGGCGACAAGCTACGACGCGATCATCATCGGCGGTGGACACAACGGCCTGGTCTGCGGCGCCTACCTGGCACGCGCGGGCCGCAAGGTCTGCGTGCTCGAGCGGCGCGAGGTCATCGGCGGCGCGGCCGTCAGCGAGGCGGTCTGGCCGGGCTACCGGGTATCCGTGGCCTCCTACACCATGGCTTTGCTGCAGCCGCGCATCATCCAGGAACTGGAACTGGCGCGCCACGGCTACGCCGTCATCCGCCCCACGCCCATGCTGCACCTGTATGGCCAGGGCCGCAGCCTGGTGTTCGGCGACGACGCCGAGCTCCGCGCCGACATGGCGCGCTATAGCCGCGCCGATGCGGCTGCCTACCCCCGTTATCGCGACCACATGGCCAGGCTGGGTGCCACGGTATCGCGCATGCTGTGGGAGATCCCTCCCGACCCGGCCGCGCGCGACCTGCCTTCCCGGCTGCGCCTGCTGCGCTTTGCCTGGCGCTACCGCAATATCGGCGACCAGTTCCACGACCTTTACGATGTCCTCACGCTGAGCGCGCGCGATTTCCTCGGACGCTGGTTCCAATCGGACGAGATCATCGCCGCGCTGGGTTTCTACGTGTCGTGCGGCGGCGCCACCACCACGCTGTCCGCGCCCGGATCGGCCTACGTCCTGCTGCGCGGCTACGTCCGCGATCACACCACCCCCGCCGGCCCGGCCGGCTTCGTGCGCGGCGGCATGGGATCGATTTCCGAGGCCATCGCCGCCGCCGGGCAGGCCCATGGCATGGAAGTCCGCCTGGGCGCGCCGGTGGCCCGCGTCAATGTCGAGCATGGCCGCGCGACGGGCGTTACGCTGGAAAACGGCGCAACGCTGCATGCGAAGTGCGTCGTGTCCAACGCCGCCACCAAGGTGCTGTTCCGCCGCCTGCTCGACCCGGCGCATGTACCGGCGGAGTTCCTGGCGCGTGTCGATCGCATCCGGGACACCTCGCACGCCTTCAAGGTGAACCTGGCGATGAACCGGCTGCCGGTCTTCACGGACTTCGATGCCGCGGCGGCCGGTTTCGACTATCCCACCCAGGTCCGCATCGCGCCGTCTGTGGATTACCTGGAACAGGCCTACGACGCCGCGCGCCATGGCACCCTGGCGCCGCGGCTGCCCCTGGTGATCCTGACGCCCAGCCAGCTCGATCCCACCGTTGCGCCGCCCGGCAAGCACCTGATCAGCATCTTCGGCCAGCACGCGCCCTACCGGCTGCGCGACCTGGACCGCGATGCGGCGCGCGACCGCCTGCGCGATACCGTGTTCGACACGCTGGAAGCGTACGCGCCGGGCTTTCGCGGCTGCGTGGACCACGTCCAGGTGCTGGCGCCGCAGGACCTCGAAGAACGGTTCGCGCTGCCGGGCGGCCATGTCCATCATGGGGAGCTCAGCGCGGACCAGATCTTCTTCCGCCGGCCGGTCCAGGGCGCGGCGGACTATCGCACGCCCATTACCGGCCTGTACCAGTGCGGCGCATCCGTTCATCCGGGCGGCGGCGTGACGGGCGTACCGGGCCACAACGCGGCGCGCGTGGTCCTGCGCGGCCGCCACTGATATCCAGGGATCCGATCGCGATGAATATGATCGAACTGTGGCAAGTCTCCAAGCGCTATGACGGTATCCATGCGCTGCATCCGGTGGATCTATCCGTCGGCAAAGGCGAGTTCGTCACCCTGCTCGGCCCCAGCGGCTCGGGCAAGACCACCCTGCTGAACCTGATCGCCGGCATGGTGCCGCCCTCGACCGGACGCATACTCATCGACGGCCGCGACGTCACGACCAGCCCGCCCAGCCAGCGGCAACTGGGCATGGTGTTCCAGAACTACGCCCTGATGCCGCATATGACGGTGTTCGAAAACATCGCCTTCCCGCTGCGGGTACGCAAGCTGCCCAGGGCGGAGATCGAACGCAAGGTCGGCGACGTGCTGGAACTCGTCCGCCTGCCCGGCCTGGCCGCGCGCAAGCCCCGCGAACTGTCCGGCGGCCAGCAGCAACGGGTGTCCCTGGCACGCTGCATCGTCTACAACCCGGCGCTGATCCTGCTGGACGAACCGCTGGGTGCCCTGGACAAAAAGCTGCGCGAGCAGATGCAGCTGGAACTGCGGCGCATCCATGCCGAGCTGGGCATCACCATGCTGAACGTCACGCATGACCAGGACGAGGCGCTGACCATGTCCGACCGCATCGTCCTGATGAACGGCGGCCGCATCGAGCAGCAGGATCGTCCCGAGAACCTGTACTTCCGTCCCGCCACCCGCTTTGCCGCGGACTTCATCGGCACGGCCAACCTGGTGTCCTGCGACGTACGGTCGATCGCGGACGACGGCATAACGGTATCGACCGCATTCGGCGAAACACGGGCGGCCTGCCCGGGCGCCGCACCGGCCGCGGGTAAAGCCGCCTGCCTGCTGATACGCCCCGAGAGCATCGCCATGCGGCCGGACGGCGAACAGGCCGCCGCGGAATCGCAAGGCGTGGATGGCGTACTGGAAGACACGATCATCCTGGGCGGCATCGTGCGCCACCACGTCCGCGTGGCCGGCGCGATCCGCATGGTGGTACAGGAACCGAACCGGCGCGACCGCGTCCCGCTGCCGCGCGATGCGCCGGTGCGGCTGACGTGGTCGCACCGGGACTGCCTGGTGCTGGAATAGCGCCTACGTTGATGACGGAGCACGCTGCGCGCCGCGACCGGATACTAGAGGAAGATTCAATGCATACACAGTCTTCGACCGTGCGGGATGAGCTCGCCCGTCGCCAGCGCGAAGAATCGCTCGCCCTGCCCGAATCGCTCGGCGAATTCGTGCGGCAGCGCGCCGCGCTGATGGGCGGCGCCACCGCCGCGGTCTGGTTCGAACAACGCCGGTCCATGACCTATGCGGAACTGGACGATCATGCCGACCGGCTGGCCTCCAGCCTGCTGGCGCGTGGCGTGCGCAAAGGCTGCCACGTCGCGGTCATGCTGGGCAACACGCCGGCATTCCCGGTCAGCTGGATCGCGCTGGGGCGCATCGGCGCCGTGATGGTGCCCGTCAACACCTCATATACGGCCGACGAGCTGGATTTTGTGCTGCGGGATTCGGACGCCCAGTATGTCATCGTCGAGCGCGACCTGCTGTCCACGCTGGACGCGCTGCCCGAGCTGCCGCCCCTGCTCGCGCCGGAGCGCATCATCGTTCACCGGCATCCCGACGCGCCGCAGGGCGCGGACCGCACAGGCAGGACGGACGGCGGCACGCACCGCGGCGATACGCCCGCGGCCGGCGGCTATCCGGATTGGAACGCCCTGGTGCGCGACGGCCAGCCCGGGTTCTCCGCCCCGGAGCCGGTGGCATGTACGGACGTACTGAACCTGCAGTACACGTCCGGCACGACCGGCTTTCCGAAGGGCTGCCTGCTGACCCACGACTACTGGATGATCCACGCGCACAATTCCGCCCGGCATCGGCGCACCGCCGAGGGCGGCGTCCACAACGTCCTGATCTGGGCGCCGTTCTTCTACATGGATCCCATGTGGCAGTTCCTGATGACGCTGGCGCTGGGCGGCACGGCCTTCATCGCCGACCGCATGAGCCTGAGCCGCTTCATGTCCTGGCTGAAGGACTACCGCATCCACTACTGTATTTTCCCGGAACCGGCCTTGTCGCATTATCCGGAATCGGACGAGGACCGCCAGGTCAGCCTGAAGTACATCAGCATCTATGGCTGGACGGAGTCGGCGCGCCGCGACGTGCAGCGCCGTTTCGACGTGACGGCCCGGGAAGGCTATGGCATGACGGAGATCGGCACGGGCGCGCTGATGCCCGCATGGGCGCGCGAGATGTCCCACGTGCGCAGCTGCGGCCTGCCCGCGGCATTCCGCCGCTTCGATATCCGCAACGAGGACGGCACGCCCACGCCCGACGGCGAGATCGGCGAACTCTGGGTACGCGGGCGCGGCATTTTCCTGGGCTATTACAAACGGCCGCAAGCCAACGCGGAAAGCTTCGACGGCGCGTGGTTTCGCACCGGCGACCTGTTCCGCCGCGACGCCGACGGCTATTACTACCTGGTCGGGCGCATCAAGGAAATGATCAAGCGCGCGGGCGAGAACATCGCCGCCAATGAGGTGGAAGCCGTGCTGCGCGGCATGGACGATATCGAGGAAGCCGCCGTCGTCCCGGTCCCGGACCCGCTGCGCCGCGAAGAGGTCAAGGCCTATATCAAGCTGCGCGCGGGCCTGACGCCCGCCGACGTGCCGCCGGAAGACATCCTTGCGCATTGCGCCCGTCATCTTGCGCCATTCAAGGTACCGCGCTACCTGCAGTACATGAACGAGGATTTCCCCCGCACGCCTTCGCGCAAGATCGCCAAGAAGCGCCTCATCGCCGACACCGCCGACCCCTACGCGGGCAGCTACGACCGCCAACAATCGAGCTGGCGCTGAAGGCGCCGGCAGGAGACCGCCATGTTCGTCGATTTCTCCAGCCGTCCGCCCGCCCCGGGTTTCGAGGGCCGGGCCCCGCATCTGTCGAACTACCGGCGCGTCTACGGCAGCAGCGAGGCCCAGGTCGATCGCGAAACCGGACCCGACGCGCTGCGCGACTACCTGGACACCTACGAACGCCTGGATGCGCGGGCCGTGGTCCTGAAGGCGCGCGACCTGGGCTCCACCTTCGGCTTCAAGATCGCCAACGAAACCGTCGCGGCGTTCTGCCGCGAACACGGGCCCCGCTATATCGGCTTTGCGGGCGTCGACCCGCACCGCGGCATGGCGGCGGTGCGGGAGTTCGACCATGCGGTCCGCGACCTGGGCCTGCGCGGTCTCAATATCCAGGGCTTCGAACTGGGCCTGGACATCGACGACCGCCTGCTCTATCCGCTGTATGCGAAGTGCGTGGAGCTGGCCGTCCCCGTCAACATCCATTGCGGCACGAATTTTTCGACCCACGCGTCGATGTACCATGGCCATCCGCAGGCGCTGGACCGCGTACTGCGCGACTTTCCGGAGTTGCGCGTATGCGCCTCGCCGCCGGGGTGGCCCTGGGTCAACGAGTTGATCGCCGTGGCATGGCGCCATCCCAATCTGTGGATCGGCACCCTGGCCATCCGGCCACGCCTGATGACCACGCCGCATTCCGGCTACGAGCCGCTATTGCAGTACGGCAAGACGATCCTGAAGCACCGCATGATCTTCGGCACCGCCTTCCCCATGATGCCGGTGCCCCGTACCCTGGATGAATTCGCCGCCTTGCCTCTGCCCGAGGAAGTCCGCCAACGCTGGCTGTGCGACAACGCGGCGGAATTCCTGGGATTGGACGATCCGTCCATCACCGGCCTGAACCGTCCTTAAGGCACCGTAATATGGGCACCGTATATCGCGGCGCGAGCACGTTTAGAAAAAGCGGTACGTCCACGTCATTGCGGCAGCCTGGCGAGGCCGTCAACGATAAGGCAGTGCCGCGCCTGATGCGGTTGCCGGGGCTGTCTTGGGGTCAGTTGAAATACGGCCACTGCCTGATTTTTTCACCGCCCGGGTCGCAATAGATCAACATAACCTGGTCGGGAGAAAAATCGGGATCCCCAAATAGGGTGGGCGAAGCAGGTTGGCATATGGGCGTGTCGAACTCGAACGTCCAGGGGGACGACCACCCACTTCCATCGTTTATTACTGTACCGAACGCCCCCTCACCGGCAGTCTTGTATGCCACGAAAAGCATATTGGACTGCACAACGAGCGCGGAGGGAGAGTTGTCCATGGAAACGCCGGGGATATTCTTGTCCGCTGTCCACGTTATCCCGTCGGACGTCGTGGTGTACCAAAGTGAATGGGCTTCACCGGTAGAGTCGGAACCTTGGTGAAACAGGTAAAGCGTGTCACCGAGAACGACCAGCGAGGGCGAACCATTCATGAGAACGCCCGGGATGTTTTTGTCCTCCGCCCAAGTGTTTCCATCATATGTGGTGTACCAAAGCGCGTGCCTTTCGCCAGTGGTATCCGAGCCCTGGTGCGCCACATAGAGTTTATTTTTGAAGACAGCCATCCCGGGAGACTCATTCAGATAGACACCGGGGACGGCGAGGTCCAGCGACCAATTCGTACTACCGTATGACATGTTCGTATCATTGAATGTCATATAAAAAAGCTGGTGACCGTTGCTGAGGCCGGCTTGATGGGTCAGGTACAGCACGCCATTGAAAACGGCCAGCGCGGGGTAACCGGTAAGGTACCTGAATTCCAATGGCCAGCCCTCGTCGGTGATGTTGTCGCTGACATAAACCTCCTCGCTCCCGTCGTGGCTCGCATACGCCAGGACTGGGTTCACGAAATCGACACAGGCGTAAGTTGGATCCACGGATGGATCCAGTGCCGATATGGTTTGGTCATTGGTGGTCATAAGGCGGTCCTCAGGCTTATGAAGCGGTGCCGCGAGTCGTCAAACGGCATATCGATAATCTGATTCCCGTTCCGCTTCCCGTTTTTCCCGACAGATGATTAGTCGATTACGACCGTTGAAATAGTGGCCTGCTCTCGCGCATCCGGCAAGTTGCATCCCCCCAAGGGGCGTAATGTCTTGTGACGCTCGACTTCAGGCAAGGGACGGCCGGCCGCGCCCCCATCCCGGCCATCGCATCGACGGGGACAAGGTCAAAGCCAGCTTCAAGAATGCCGTGCCGGCCATTACACTGGCCAGGAGCGCAAGCGCGCAATCCCGCGTCGAGCGCATCACGGTCAAGGGCTGACG
>NZ_JBMQQZ010000034.1:0-16127 GCF_057362025.1 Bordetella sp.
CGATGCCATGGGCAAAGGCGACGCCATGGGTAAAAGCGATGCCATGGGCAAGCATGACGCCATGGGCAAGCACGACGCCATGGGCAAGGGGGACGCTATGGGCAAAGGCGACGCGATGAAGAAGTAAGGTCTCCCACCGGCGGAAAAAAGGCGGCGGCTGCCGCCTTTTTCCGTTGGGCAGGCCGAACGTCGGCCTGCCACGGCGGGGAACGGGGCAGGCATCGGCCAGGCCACGGTTGGCCCACGGGCCCCATCCGTCCCTTGCATCTTTTGCACACGGACGTTACTATTAATGCGAATCGTTCTCATTTTTGTATCCAACCGGCTCGCATCCTGGCCCCATGGCAACCTCCCCTTCCCGGCTTTTCCTCGTCGGCCTGGTCGCGCTCGCGCCGGCAAACACCCTGGCCCAGAACACACCCGCCACCCCATCCGCATCGAACTCCGCCCAGGCAGCGCCCGCCGGAACCGCGCAGTTGCCGACCGTGCATGTCGTAAGCGACGGCGAGGCCGACGCCCCGTTCAACCCCGTCACGCCGCCCCAGGTCAACAAGTCTTCCGTGCCTCTGTCGGAAACCCCGATGTCGATCACGGTGGTGCCGCGGTCGGTGCTGGACAGCGAGCAGGCACAAACGCTGGCGGATGCCTTGCACAATGTGCCCGGCGTGGTCGCCAACCAATTCGGCCGTCGAGGCTGGGACGATCTGATCATTCGTGGACAGGTCGCCTCCGATTCGCTGTTCCTGGACGGATTGCGCACGTCGGCCACCAGTCGCGTGGCCGAACAGTTGTACGGCCTGGAACAGGTCGAGGTCCTGAAAGGGCCGGCCTCCCTGCTTTACGGACTGGTATTGCCGGGCGGCCTGGTCAATATGGTCAGCAAGCGGCCACAGCCGGAGGCCTTTGCCAATGCGGACGTGACCGTCGGCAGCCACGACATGTACCAGGGCGCGATCGACATGGGGACGCCCCTTTCGGCAAACGGTAAAGCCGCGTTCCGCCTGAATGCCCTGACGGAGAACTCGCACGATGCAACCGATTACGTGTGGTTCAAGAACCGTTGGATTGCGCCGTCCCTGTCGCTGGATCTCGGGCCGCGCACCGACTTCACGATATTGACCAGCTACCAGGAACGCCGCTACGTGCGCCAGCAGGGCCTACCGCTGGCCGGGTCAGTGCTGCCCAATCCCAACGGCAGCATCCCGCGCGACCGCTTCATCGGAGAACCGGGCCAGGACCCATACCGTGCCTTCGAAACCCGCATGGGATACGCGCTGACCCACCGCTTCGACAACGGCTGGACCGTAAATCAGAACCTTCGGTGGCAGGAGTATTCGGTAACCGGCCAGGTGGTCACCAACGGCACGCTGGCGCGGGATAACCGCACGCTGAGCCGCACCGCCACGGATCAAAGCTGGAGCGGCGACACGATCACCCTGGACACCAATGCCCAGAGGACGTTCGCCACCGCCTTCGGCAAGCATGAAGTCACATTCGGCACCGATTACCTGCGTACCCGCGAAACCGTGCGGAATTTCAATTGCAGGGTCGGCACGCTGGATGTCTACAACCCGACATACGGCAGCCCCATTGTCTGCCCCGCCACGCCGCGCACCGCCAGCGACAGCACGATACGGTCGCTGGGCTTCTATGTGCGCGACCAGGTACAACTGGGCGAACGGTGGCGGGTGCTGGCGGGCCTGCGCCGCGATGACGCGTCCAGTTATGCCACCAATACGCTGGACGGCACCCGCACCGACAATCCGTCGAATGCCACGACAGGTTCGGCGGCCATCATGTACGAACTGTGGCCTGGCGTACGGCCGTACGTCAGCTATGCGACCTCGTTCTTTCCGAACAGCGGTACGGACGTCGACGGAAATGCCTTCGATCCGGAAACCGGGCGCCAGTGGGAGGCCGGCGTCAAGGTGGACCTGGACGACGGCAATACGAACCTGACCTTCGCCGTTTTCGACCTGCGCCGGCGCAACGTGCTGCAGGCCGACCCCGTCAACGACGGCTTCAGCATCGCCGTGGGCGAACAACGCTCCCGCGGCGCCGAATTCGGCATCGTGTCGGACCTGGGTGACGGGTTGAGCCTGTTGGGCGGCTATGCCTACACGGCGGCCGAGATCACCGATGATGGCGGCCAGTCGCCATCGACGCAGGGCGATCCCCTGGACAACGTACCGCGCCACAGCTTTACCATGACAGCCCGCTACCGCCTGCGTGGCGCCCTGCTGGGGTGGGAACTGAATGGCGGCGTGCGCGGCGAAAGCAGCCGCCACGCCTACGGCTACGAAATCCCGGGTTATACGGTGGTCGATGCCGGCGTCGGCTATAACGCGGACCACTGGCGCGCGGCGCTTACTGTCAGGAACCTGTTCGACAAGCAGTACTTCGCCGGCGGGCTGCGCAACGCGGTCGCGTTGGGGGACGACCGTACGGTATTGCTGACACTGGGATACCGGTACTGAAGCGGCTTGGATGGCTACGCGTCCACGTTGGCTATTCGAGCGATCGCGCGCAGCCTCTAGTTCCGGATATCCTGGATGAACCACTCCAGCGGCAATTCATGGCCAAGGCCCTGCGCCTTGGCCTTTCTGTACACCACCCCGCCTACCGACGAAAACTGCACGCCCCAGTTGCCCACCGTGTAGTAGAAGGAGATCTGGTCATCCCGCGTGCGGCCCGGTGCCTTGCCGGATATCACGTCGGTGTACACGGGCCAGTCCTGGGTCGGCAGCCGGGCTTTCTTGGGCCTGGGCAGCCGTTGCTGTTCTTCTTCCGTTCCGGCCACGTAGGCGCCCGGGCTGCCGGATATCCCTTTGCGAAAGCGTTCGGTTTCGGGCATCGGCAGTTCTTCCCTGCCCTGCTGGACCGCGACGTCGAAGCGCTGCACGATAGAGGCATCGATCTCGCGCGGCGTCAGCACCACCACGTGCATGCCCGGTTCCAGCCAATCGGCCTGCAGCACCGGCGCCATGCTGTCCGTGCAGGTGGCGACGATGTCGGCACCCCGCACGGCATCGCGCGGCGTATCGACCGGTACGACCTCCACGCCGAAACGTTCGGCGCATTCCCGGGCGAAACGCTCGCGGTTTTCGCGGTTGCGGCTGAAGACGCGCACGCGCGCGATCGCGCGCACGGCAAGGATGGCCTCCAGGAAGGTCCGGGCCATACCGCCCGAGCCGATGATGCCCAATTCGCGGGAGTTCTCGCGCGAAAGCAGCCGGGTCCCGATACCGGCGGCACCGCCCACGCGCATATGCTGCAGGTGACCGTCGTTGAGCAATGCCAACGGCTGGCCGTTGCCGGTACTGAACAGGAACACCAGCCCGCAGTAGGTGCCGGGTTCGATGCAGAATTTCTGCTCGCTGCCGCCCACGCCCTCGCCGCGCGGCCAGACCAGGATGTCGGACTTCAGGCGCACGGCAAGGATACCGTCGCTGGTGCCGTCCACCGTTCCCCAGCGGTAATACCCGTCGTCGCGGTCGCAGGGCACATACATGTCGATGCGCGGCCTGCCGATCGCCGCGCCGGTCAGCAGGCCGGCGAAGGCGTGTTCCTGTGCCTCGATGCACTCGCGCATGGTCAGCACTTTCTCGACGACTTCGTTATTGATCAAAAGCATGATTTCTCCAGGTGCACTGCCCGGCGCAAGCCAGGGGCGGGCTCAAAACGAAGGTTGAACGCCGGATCCGGGACCAGAGCGTGCACCACGGATTGCGCCTGCGCCAACGTACGACTACTGCGGTTGAATGCCGGACTTGCGTATGACGTCTCCCCAGCGCTGGCTTTCGCTGCGAATGAATTCCCTGAACTCCTCCGGCGTCGATCCCTTGGGTTCCGCGCCTTCGTCGACCAGCATTTTGTTCACGGCCGGCGCATGCACGAACTTGACGATTTCCCGCTGCAGCTTGTCGATGACCGGCTTGGGCGTGCCCTTGGGCGCCAGCACGCCGTACCAAACGCTGGACGCGTACCCCGGCACGGTTTCCGCGACGGTCGGCACATCGGGCAGGGCGGGGTTGCGTCGGGGCGTCGTCACCGCCACCGCGCGCAGCTGGTGGTTTTTCACGAAAGCCAGGCCGGCCGTCATGTCGGCGAAGGTCATGGTCACCTCGCCTGTCATCACGGCCTGGATGGCCGGCGCCGTCCCCTTGTAGGGAACGTGCAGCATATCGGCGCCGGAAAGCACCTTCAGCAACTGCGCCGACAGGTGCGCCGTGCCGCCCAGGCCGGAGGACGAGAAGGTCAATTTGCCAGGTTCCTTGTGCGCCAGGTCCAACAGGTCTTTCACTGTGTGGATGGGCGAGTCGTTCCTGACCAGCAGGACGGCCGGGACGTCGGCGATCAGGCTGACGGGCGCCAGATCCTTCTGCGGGTCGTAGTTCAGTTTCTTTACCAGGTAGGGAGCGACCACCAGCGGGGACGGCGAATCGAGGATCAAGGTATAGCCATCCGGCGCGGCGGCGATCAGCGACTGGGTACCCACCACGCCGCCCGCGCCAGGACGGTTTTCCACCACGACGGATACGCCGAGTTCCTGGGTCAGGTTCCTGGCCACCATGCGCGCCATGATGTCCACCCCGCCTCCCGGCTCATAGGGCGAGATCATACGTATCGGCCGGTTGGGATAGGACCCGCCGGACGCCGTATCCGCGTGCGCGGCAGAGTATGGGGTCAGGGCCATAAGGGCGTAGAGGACCAAGCGGCAAGGCAGCTTCATATCGTTGTCTCCGATCACCTTGGAATCGGCCGATGTCCCGGGGGACCCGGCCATGTTTATTAGTATGCTACGGTATACCATCATTGCCGCATCGACAATGATGCGTTATCCCGCATGACAGACCGCTTAAGCACATGCCGCGCAGGCGGCCGCGGGCAGCGGCGTGAACGACCCTGGCGATTCCCCCGTAGGCCGGGGCAGCGGCTTTCAGACCTGCGCGATTGCCTTTGCCGGGATGCTGCGCCGCGTATTCGGCGCCGGACGGTAAAACGCCCGGCGGTTGCCTGCCGGGCGCTCCTTCATCGGGCGATTCCGCCCCCGATTCGATCGGCCATGTCCACGGCCCCTGGGCGGTCAGGTATACCGGCGCTTATCCGGCGGCGGCGGGAAATACTGATACAGCCAGGTCTCGCTAAGAACCTGCTTGTCGCTGACTCGCCGGATGAACCCGCGCATTTCCACGGGATCGGTGCTGTCGCTGGTGGGATACCAATCGAACATCGCTCGAAAGCCCTCCACTTCGGGATGCAGCGAGAAGATCTGGAAGTCCTGGGTCCGGCCGTGCGAGACGGTGATCACGGATTCGATACGTTCGTTCTTGTCCATGCCGTGCAGCGGTCCGCCGACGAAATCGATGGCAAAGCGGCGCGCCCACACGGTGGGATAGTGTTCCCCCGGCGCCCACCCTTCGGTGAACCCGCCCATGCCGGTGCGCGTTGCCAGCACGCGCGCCAGCGTAGGCTGCACGGGTGCCAGCGCCGCCCAGTGCAGCTTGTAGCCGTAATGCAGGGATTGCCCCGCCTTGACCGGTTCCTTCGGGTTCCAGAACGCGACGATGTTGTCCAGGGTCTCGCCGGTGGTGGGCAGCTCCATCAGGTTGATGGCACCCTCTCCCCACGCCGTGGTGGGCTCCACCCACAGACTGGGACGGCGGCTATACCAGTCCACGGTGTCCTGGTATGACCTGAAATCGTGGTCCGTTTGCAGCAGACCGAAGCCGCGCGGATTGTTGTCCAGGTACACATTGAACTGGATGCGTTCGGGGTTGTTCAGCGGCCGGCAAATCCATTCCCCGTTGCCGCGCCACATGGACAGCCGATCCGAATCGTGGATCTTCGGATGTATCGTGTCGCACATGCGGCGTTCGTTGGTGCCGCAGCTGAACATGCTGGTCATGGGGGCGATGCCCAGTTGCCTGATGTCCTTGCGGGCGTTGACATGCGCATCGATGTCCATGATGACGCGGTCAGACAGGCAATGGATGTCGAAGCGATAAGCTCCGGTGATACTGGGCGAATCCATCAGGGCATACAGCACGAAGCGCGTGCTGTCCCGTGCGGGAGTCTCGAACCAGAACTCGACGAAGTCGGGAAACTCCTCGGTCGTTCCGATGTAGGTATTCACCGCCACGCCACGCGCCGACAACCCATACTGCCCGGTGTTGTCCACGGCGCGGAAATAGCTGGCGCCCAGGAAGGACACGATGTCGTACTTGTCGATGTTCGGTTGCTTGAACACCTTGAGGCCGGAAAACCCAAGGTCCCCCTTGAGCTGCCCGACGTCCACGCCGCTGCTGTCGTAATTGAACAGCTCCGGCCGGAAATGCACCTCTTTGGCGATGCGGGTCTTCGGGTCGATGCTGTGCATGCGAACCGGCGTGCGAAACCCCATGCCGACGTGAAAGAACTGCACGTCCAGCTTGCCCTTGCGTCCCCATAGGGAATGCGCGGCGTCGTACTGGATGGCATTGAACTGCTGCGGCGTCATGTTCGCCAGTGTCGGGGGCAGGACCTCGCGCGTGTCCACATATGGGCGCGTGGCCAGCGCCTTGGCACGATCCTGCAGGCGCTCGAAACTGAAGGGTTTGGCTTCGCCGTCGGCAATGTCCGCGAAAGCGGGCGAGGCAAGCAGGAAAGAGGCTGGCAAGCCCGTGCAGGCCGCCAAGGCCGTAGAGGCTTTGAGCAGTGATCGTCGGTG
This sequence comes from Bordetella sp., assembly GCF_057362025.1. NCBI lineage: Bacteria > Pseudomonadati > Pseudomonadota > Betaproteobacteria > Burkholderiales > Alcaligenaceae > Bordetella > Bordetella sp. The sequence goes on from NZ_JBMQQZ010000034.1 coordinate 6,710, forward strand.
CATGGTACCCAAGGAAAACGGAGCCAAAGAAAGGGCGTGGCCGGAACCGCGCCACGCCCGTGCAGCCACATTGAACCATAGCTTGGAGGCCATCCGGGCGCGTCACCGCGCCTGCGCGGGGTCCCGGTGTCACTGCGTCACGAACCGACACGCCCGGAAAAGAAACGGCCGGCGGTCCGGATGGTCTTCGTGCCGGCTGGCGACGAAAGACCTGGCGGACGGCCGGGACGCCGATCGAGCGCGTCCCCTTTCCTTGCCGGGTATCAGGCCAGCAGATAACGGGCAGGACGCTCCGTCGACTGCGCTTGCATCGCGGGGTTGGGATTCTGCTTGGGTGTACCGGCGATTTCGATGACGACGGACCGCGACTTGGCGAGGTCGGCATGTTTGCTGCCATAGCCGACGCCCCGTGGGGTAAGGACGATGACGTCTTTATCGATGCCGCGGAGTACCAGGAAGTTCTTCACGGCTTCCGCGCGGGGCTTGGCGAATTCCTTGAAGAAAGGAAAGAAACTCTTGATCTCGATTTCGCGGACATCCATGTCCTTGGCGGCGTTGACCACCTGGTCGAGGGCCTGGCGGACCCGGTCGTCCTGGAGCAACTCGTCCACCGGACCGTCGACTTTCTCGATGGTGAACTTCACGTTCGAAGCGTCGCGGCCCGGACGCGCCTGGACGACAGATTCCGCGCGTGCTGCCTGGTAGGCCAATAAGGCATCGATGCCGGGCGCGGTGGCGACCAGCGGCTTGACTGCACTGCCCTCGCTGGGGAGGCCGCCCGCGATCGTGCACGAAGGGACGATGCCGCCGGGATGGTTGGTTATGCCAGTTCCGTACATGGTCATTTCTCCATAATGTCGGTGGGAATGCGGCGATGGGTTTCCCGCATCGAGCCGCGGGTTCCGGCGCGGATGAATCCGATGGCCGGCGCGCCCGCGTATCGGACGCATTGACCGCACGGGCAGGGGCTTTCGCTTCGGCTGCGGCGGTTTGGCGCTACGATAGCGATCGTCGCCCCGCCCCCTCCATCGCGCGAAGCCGCCGCCTGGCGGTGTGTCCATGCCCTCTACCGTTCAAGTGCCTCCTTCCCCTCCCCTGGTCGTCCTCGATGCCTGCGTCCTGATGTCATCCATCCTGCGCCCGCTGCTGCTGCGCCTGGCAGCCGAAGGGGTGTTCCTACCGGTATGGAGCGCCCGCATCGGCGAAGAATGGATACGGAATGCGGCAAGGCTATGGAAGGTCACCGTTGACGACGTCGCCGCATTATGGGAAGCCATGCAGCAGCAGTTTCCAGACGCCGACGCCGGCGACGTCCTGCCGTATGAGACGGGCCTGCGCTACAGCGACCCCAAGGATCACCACGTGATCGCCGCCGGACTGGCGAAACGCGCGCGTTGCGGCCTGCAGCGGCCCCCCGCCGTATGGGTGATGACCTGGAACCTGAAGGACTTCAATCGATCGGAATTGCGGCGCCTTGGCGTGGACGCATTCAATCCCGACAGGCTGCTGTCGCAGTGGTGGGGGCAATCGCGCGTGGCGGTGCGCATGGCGCTGCAGAGCGTGGCAACCGACGCAGCCGCCCTGGGACGCGAGGCGCAGCCGCTCGCGATCACCCTGCACCGCGAACGGCTTTACCGGCTTCGCGCACTCGTCGTGCAGGACCAAGCCGAGGAAGCGCACGGCACGCCCGGATCCCCCCCTTCTACGGCGCAGGCAGGCTGAACACGCGGAAGCGGCGTCAATGATCGTGATTGCTGGCCGCGAACCCGGCTGCATTCAGGCGCTCGATGACCTCGGCGATATGTTCGGGCCCACGCGTCTGCAGGACGAAATCGACTTCCACATTGCGTACCGGCAGCGCCGTGAAGGCCCTTTGGTGATGGACTTCCGTGATGTTGGCGTGCGCATCGGCAATGATGGCGGTGGCCTGCGCCAGCGCCCCGGGCAGGTCGCGCAGATCCACGCGGATACGCGCCAGGCGGCCGGCGCGGACCATGCCGCGTTCGATAAGCTCGCCCAGCATCAGCGGGTCGATATTGCCCCCCGTCAGTACCAGCCCTACCCGCTTGCCCCGGAACTGCGTACTGTCCTGCTCCCGGTCGCGCAGCATGGCCGCCAGACCTGCGGCGCCCGCGCCTTCGACCACGGTTTTCTCGATCTCGAGCAGCACCACGATGGCATGTTCGATATCGGCTTCGCTGACGAGTTCGATGCGGTCGACCAGGCGCCCCACGATCTCGCGCGTAAGTTCGCCCGGCGAGCGCACGGCAATGCCCTCCGCGATGGTGTATTGCCCGTGCGGCAGGCTGACGCCTCGAGTGGCTTCGTACATCGACGGAAAGCGCTCGGTCTGCACGCCGACGATCTCGATATCCGGCTTGATCGCCTTGGCGGCCACCGCGATACCCGATATCAGCCCCCCGCCGCCAATGGCGACGACCAGGGTATCGAGGTCTGGCTTGGCCTGCAGCATTTCCAGCGCGATCGTCCCCTGCCCGGCGATGACATCGGCGTCGTCGTAGGGATGGATCATGACCAGGCCGCGCTCCTGCGCCAGCAGGTAGCCATGGGTCTTGGCGTCGTCGAAGGTGTCGCCCGCCAGGACGACCTGCGCGCCGAAGCGGCGGGTATTGGCCACCTTGACCGTGGGCGTGAAGCGCGGCATGACAATGACCGCAGGAATACCCATGCGCTGGGCATGATAGGCCACGCCCTGGGCGTGGTTGCCGGCCGACACCGCGATCACGCCGCTGGCGCGCTCGCGCGCGTCGAGATTCAGCATGCGGTTCAGGGCGCCGCGTTCCTTGAAGGAGGCGGTGAATTGCAGATTTTCGAACTTCAGCCAGACTTCCGCGCCCAGTATGTCGGACAGCGTGCGCGAGTGCGAGAACGGCGTGTTCAGTACCTGGCCCTGTAACCGGCGATGCGCGGATTCGATTGCGGATAGATCGATCACGGAGGGCTCCTGGTAAATCCGGTGGACCGGCTCGCGGGCCGTGTGCGTCAACGCACCGGCAAGAAATTGAAAAACATCAGCCCTTGTGCGTAATTGATGCCGACCCGGCGGCCGTTTTCGCCGAGCAGGTTGGCGATCAGGTCCAGTCTGCCGATGATCGCGCCGAACTCCCGCTCGAAGCTCAAATTGGTCACGCTGGGGCTGATTTCGTTGGCCAGCAGCAGCGGCTGGCCTGCGCTGTCGCGGCGGCTGGCCAGCAGCCAGGCGGCAGCCTCGACGTTACGAGCGGCATTGTAGACGCGCTGGCTGTCCAGTACATCGGAGACATAGAAGCGCGTCTTGCCATTGTGCGCCGCGATGATGGTGTCGGCCAGGCCATAGATGAAAACGGCCACACGGTCGCCCTGGAAACCCGGGTCCAGCGACACCGCCAGGATCTGGATGTCGCGCAGCCCGGCCAGCGAGGGCGGCGGGGTGCGGTTGTCTATCATCGTGCGCAATCGTGCCACCGCGGCAGCCTGGTTGGCCATGCCCGCCTTGCGCCACTCGCGCGGATTGCGGCGGTACAGCTTGTCCGCAAGCGCATACAGGCTGTTCAGGTTGTCGCGCATTTCCAGGGTGACGGTGCGGTTGAAATCCGTCTGCATGACTTGGTCCGCGGACATGGATTCCGCGTCCGGCCTGCGCCCGTCGACGGATGGCGCTTGCGGGGACATACAAGCTGCAAGCGTCATGCTCGCTCCGATTGCCGCCAAGGCCATGCGCCCGCGTCGCTTCATGCCATATGTGCCTGTATTCCCGATGCTGCCTGATGCGTCGCGCCGCCCCGATGGGCGTACGCCGCGCCCCCACGATGGTGCGCCGCGCCTGCACTTTACCGCACCCGCGCGAAAAAGCGGGCGCCCGGCACCATCCCGCGGGCTGGCATACGGGCCGCCCCAAACGGAAACGGCACCTCGCGGTGCCGTTTCCTTGACGATGCCGGTAGTCCGGCCCCAAGCCGCCAACGACGGCCTGGCGCTGGCCCGACCCGCTTACTGCTGCGGTTCGGACTGCGGAGCCGAAGCAGGCGCGGACTCGCCCTGCTGGGGCTGTTGCTGCTGCTCGATGCCGCCGATCGCCTTGATGGACAGGCGCAGGCGGCCCTTGTCGTCGGCCTCGATGACCTTGACGCGGACGTTCTGGCCGACCTTCAACACATCGTTGATGTTGGCGATGCGGTAGTTGGCGATTTCCGAGATGTGGAGCAGACCGTCGCGGCCCGGCAGCACCTGAACGATGGCGCCGAAATCCAGCAGGCGCAACACGGTGCCTTCGTAGACCTGGCCCACTTCGACGTCGGCGGTCAGTTCCACGATGCGGCGTTGGGCTTCCTTGGCCTGGGCTTCGTCCACGCTGGCGATGACGATGGTGCCGTCATCCGAGATGTCGATCTGCGTGCCGGTTTCCTCGGTCAGGGCGCGAATGGTGGCGCCACCCTTGCCGATGACGTCGCGGATCTTTTCCGGATTGATCTTGATCGTCAGCATGCGCGGCGCGAAGGCGGAGAGTTCGCCGCGCGAAGCGCCGAGAGCCTCTTGCATCTTGTCCAGGATATGCAGACGGCCTTCGCGGGCTTGCGCCAGCGCGACCTGCATGATTTCCTTGGTGATGCCCTGGATCTTGATGTCCATCTGCAGGGCGGTCACGCCCTGCTTGGTGCCGGCCACCTTGAAATCCATGTCGCCCAGGTGATCTTCGTCGCCCAGGATGTCCGTCAGCACGGCGAACTTGCCGCTTTCCAGGATCAGGCCCATGGCTACGCCAGCAACGTGATCCTTGACCGGTACGCCGGCATCCATCATGGCCAGCGAACCGCCGCACACGGACGCCATGGACGACGAACCGTTGGATTCGGTGATTTCCGATACCAGGCGGATGGTGTACTGGAACTCTTCCGGCGCGGGCAGCAGCGCCAGCAGCGCGCGCTTGGCCAGACGGCCGTGGCCGATTTCGCGACGCTTGGGCACGCCGATACGGCCCGTTTCGCCGGTGGCGAACGGCGGCATGTTGTAGTGCAGCATGAAACGGTCGCGGTACTCGCCCATGAGCGCGTCGATGATCTGCTCGTCCTGCTTGGTGCCCAGCGTGGCCACGACCAGCGCCTGGGTTTCGCCGCGGGTGAACAGCGCGCTGCCGTGAGCGCGCGGCAGCACGCCCAGGCGGATGCTGATGGGACGCACGGTACGCGTGTCGCGGCCGTCGATGCGGGGCTCGCCGTTCAGGATCTGGCCGCGCACGATGCGCGCTTCCAGGTCGAACAGGATGTTGTCCACAGTGACCGAATCGGGAACGCCCTCGCCCGTTTCAGCGGCACGCGCGGCCAGCCGGGCCTGCACGTCGGCGTAGACTTCGCGCAGCTTGGTGGTACGCAACTGCTTTTCACGGATCTGGTACGCGGCGTTCAGGCCATCCTGGGCGGCGGCCGTCACCGCGGCGATCAGGGTTTCGTTCTTGGCTTCCGGCTTCCAGTCCCATTCAGGCTTGCCAGCATCGCGCACCAGCTCGTGGATGGCGTTGATGACGGCCTGCATCTGCTCGTGGCCGAACACCACGGAGCCCAGCATCACTTCTTCCGACAGCTGGTCGGCTTCGGATTCGACCATCAGCACGGCGGTTTCGGTGCCCGCCACGACCAGGTCCAGCTTGGACTGCTTCAGCTGCGAAGCGGTGGGATTGAGCACGTACTGGCCGTCGAGATAACCGACCCGCGCAGCACCGATCGGGCCGTTGAACGGAATGCCGGAAATCGCCAGCGCGGCCGAGGCGCCGATCATGGCGGCGATGTCGGGATCGATTTCAGGATTGACCGACAGCGTGTGCAGGACGACCTGCACTTCGTTGTAGAAACCTTCCGGGAACAGCGGGCGCAGCGGACGATCGATCAGGCGCGACGTCAGAGTTTCTTTTTCCGAAGGCTTGCCTTCGCGCTTGAAGAAGCCGCCCGGGATACGGCCGGCAGCGTAGGTCTTTTCGATGTAGTCGACCGTCAGCGGGAAGAAATCCTGTCCCGGCTTGGCCTTCTTGGCGGCCACGACGGTGGCCAGCACTACCGTGTCCTCGATGGACACCACGACGGCACCGGATGCCTGGCGGGCAATCTCTCCGGTCTCCAGCACGACCGTATGCTGGCCGTACTGGAACGTTTTTGTCACTTTATTGAACATGACGATTATTCCTTGCAAATGAAAAACCGTGGCCGCTGCGACAAGGTCGCACCGGCCACGGTTGCGTCATGGGGAACCGACCCCGTCGATCACTTGCGCAGACCGAGTTTTTCGATCAGAGCGCGATAAGCATCGGGGTTGCGACCCTTGAGGTAGTCGAGCAGTTTGCGGCGGCGGCTGACCATGCGCAGCAAACCGCGGCGCGAATGGTGGTCCTTGATGTGTTCCTTGAAGTGACCGGTGAGCTCGTTGATGCGAGCGGTGAGCAGCGCCACTTGGACTTCGGGGGAGCCGGTATCGCCTTGAGCGCGCTGGAATTGCGCGACGATATCGGACTTATTGATGTCAGCTACGGACATTTATTGACCTCTTCGGACATGCGCCAGGGCCGAGGTGCCATGGCGTGGGTTGGAAAAACAGTTGAAAAACGGAAATAGCCGTTGTTCGACAGCAAAAACCGACGGATTATAACTTATCGGTGAAAATTGTCAGGGCCCCGCCAGGCTGCCCCGGCATCAGGCCCGCGACATGCCGCGGGCCGGCACCCAGCCCGGCCGCACCCCCAGGAGGAGCCATGGCTGAGCAGACCCGCCCCCTATTCCATCGCCGTTGCGCGGCCGTGTTCATGTCTGTGCTGCTGGCCGCGCTGGCCGGCTGCGCCGACATGGCGGCGCGCACGCCGCCCGACACCCCGTTAAGCCAGGTCGTCGCGCAGTACGGCCGCCCCAATTTCACCTGCCCCCTGCCCGACGGCGGCCAACGGGTTATCTGGACCCAGCAGCCGCTGGGCCAGTATGCCTGGGGCGGCAACGTGGGCCCGGATGGCCGGATCGACCGGGTGGAACGCCTTCTGACGGACCAGCACTTTGCACTGCTATCCACCGGTGACTGGCCTGCCAACCGCGTATTGTGCGAGTTCGGCCCGCCGGCCATCGTCGACGAAGTCGGGCTGCCCAGCGTCCGCCAGGTGGTCTGGTCGTACCGCTACCGGGAGAATGACTCCTGGAATTCCTTGATGTACGTGTACATGGGCCGCAAAGGCGACCGTGTCACACGGCACCACCCCGGCCCGGACCCGATGTACGACCAGGATTGGGACTTCGCCCGCTAAGCCGGACAGGCCGGAAGCGGCCAGGCGCCGAAAGGCCCTGCGCCCCCTGTTGCTAGAGCTCCGATCCGCCGGAGCGGCCCCGGCTGCGCTGCAAGCGGCGCGCCCTGTTCCAGCGCCAGGCCAGGATGAACCAGCCCGATATGCCGTAGACCACGAAAAGCCCGAACAGGACCACCGGCGGATCGCTGGAAACGAAAACGAAGGCGGCCACTACCAGCAGGATCACCCAGAAAGGCACGCTGCGCCCCAGGGCGAAGCTTTTCCCGCTGTAGAAAGGTGCGTTGGTGACCATGGCGACGCCGGCGTACATGGTGACGCAGAATGCCGTCCAGGCCATGAAGGCGTCATGAATGGGCAGCTTGTTGTCCACCGCCAGCCAGACGTAGCCGGCCACCAGGGCGGCGGCCGACGGGCTGGGCAGGCCCTGGAAGAAGCGCTTGTCGACCACGCCGATATTGGTGTTGAAGCGCGCCAGGCGCAAAGCCGCGCCCGCTACGTACACGAAGGCGGCCAGCCAGCCCCAGCGGCCGAGTTCGTTGAGCATCCATTCGTACATGACCAGGGCCGGCGCGACGCCGAAGGACGTCATGTCCGACAGGGAGTCGTATTGTTCGCCGAACGCCGATTGGGTGTTGGTCAGGCGGGCCACGCGCCCGTCCATGCCGTCCAGCACCATGGCCGTGAAGATCGCGATCGCGGCAGCCTCGAACTGGTTGTTCATAGCCTGCACCACGGCATAGAAACCGGCGAACAGGGCCGCCGTGGTGAATGCGTTCGGCAGCAGGTAAATGCTGCGGTGGCGGTTCTCGGGATCGCGCATCGACAGTTTAGGCATGGCTCGCATCGTCGGTTGCAGGCAGGTCCGCCAGCACGGAGCTGGTCGCGCTGACTTTGTCTCCCAGCGCGACCCGGGGCCGGGCGGCGGGCGGAAGGTAGACATCCACGCGAGACCCGAAACGAATGAATCCGTAGCGTTGGCCGCGCGTCAGTGTGTCGTTCTTCCTGGCATAGCAAAGAATGCGCTTGGCCACCAGGCCCGCCACCTGCACGGCCGTGACGACATGGCCGCCGGGGGTGCGCAGCACCATGGCGTTGCGCTCGTTTTCCAGCGAGGCCTTGTCCAGCGCCGCGTTGAAGAACTTGCCGGGGAAGTACTGGACGTCCATGACCTGGCCGTCGACCGGCGCGCGGTTGGAGTGGACGTTGAAGACATTCATGAAAACGCTGATCTTCAGCGCGTCCCGGTCGGCATAGGGATCGCGTACCGTTTCGACGGCGACCACGCGGCCGTCGGCCGGCGAAAGCACCGCGGCGGGCGAATCCGGCGCCATCCTGGGCGGATCGCGAAAAAACTGCAGCACGAACAGCGCGATGATCCAGAAGACGATCGACGCCATCGGCGACCAAAGCGTGACCAGTATCGCCACGATGACCGCGCCGGCAAGGAACGGCCAGCCCTCTCGGGCGATGATGGGATGGGGATAAGGGGGTTTATTCATCGTAGGCGAAGGTTAACCGATATGACCCCGTTAGTGCCCGGGCGGGTGCGCCCGTCGCTGCGAGTATGCGACAAATTCGGCCGGGCCGCGAAAAGCAAAAGCGGCATGCAGGGGCATGCCGCTCGCGCAAGCCGCGTACCCGGCCGGGGCCGGGCGCGGGCTTAGTTCTTGGACTTGTCCACCAGCTTGTTGGCGGCGATCCAGGGCATCATCGCCCGCAGCTTGCTGCCGACCTGTTCGATCTGCGATTCCGCGTTGATGCGGCGACGCGACGTCAGCGTCGGGGCGCCGGCGGCGTTTTCCAGGATGAAGCGCTTGGCGTATTCGCCGTTCTGGATGTCGGCCAGCGCCTGGCGCATGGCTTCGCGGGTCTGCGCCGTAACGATCTTGGGCCCCGTCTCGTATTCGCCGAACTCGGCGTTGTTCGAGATCGAGTAATTCATGTTGGCGATACCGCCTTCATAAATCAGGTCGACGATCAGCTTCAGTTCGTGCAGGCACTCGAAGTACGCCATTTCGGGCGCATAGCCGGCTTCCACCAGCGTCTCAAAACCGGCCTTCACCAGCTCGACAGCGCCGCCGCAGAGCACGGCCTGTTCGCCGAACAGGTCGGTTTCGGTCTCTTCACGGAAGTTGGTCTCGATCA
>NZ_JBMQQZ010000035.1:0-3417 GCF_057362025.1 Bordetella sp.
AGCGCACCAGCGGGCGCGATCTCGACTGGTTCTTCCAGGCCTATCTGTACCAGGCCGCCCTGCCCGAGCTGCAGGCGACCCGGGACGGCCCCCGCTTGCTGCTGGCGTGGAAGACCGGAAAAAATACGCCGTTCCCGATGCCGGTCGAGGTGCGCGTGGACGAGCGTATCGTGACGCTGCCGATGGCGGACGGCCGCGGCAGCGTGGAGCTGCCGCCCGGCGCGACCTGGACGCTCGACCCGCATTCGAAGATCCTTCGACGCGAGGTCCACATCGAACGCTACCAGCAATACCTGGAAGCGGAGAAGAAACGCAAGGAGAAAAAATGAGCACGACCACGAATTTGAAAGACGCCGCGATCGACTTCCTGCAACTGACCGCCGCCGGCCGCATCGACGACGCCTTCGCGCGCCACGCCGCGCCGGACTTCCGCCACCATAATCCCTACTTCGCCGGCGACGCCGCCGCCATCCAGGCCGGCATGCGCGCCAACGCCGCCAGCTTCCCGCAGATGGAATTCGAGGTCCAGCGCGCGCTCGCCGACGGCGCGCTGGTCGCGGTCCACTCGCGCGCGCGCATGGCGCCCGGCATGCCCAACATCGCGATCGTCCACATCCTGCGTTTCGAAGGCGACAAGATCGCCGAGATGTGGGACATCGGGCAGCCGGAGCCTTTTCCGATGGCGAACGCGCTCGGCATGTTTTGACCCCGCGGCATCCGCTGGCGGCCATGCGCCAGGGCTTCATCCGGGGCGTCTGGCCGGGACCGATATCGTTTTTCATATCGGACAGGCACAACAAGTGATTGTTAATCCGCATCAATCCTTAGGACAATGGCCGCTTCGGACATCGATAAGACAAATGGAGACAAGATGCGGAATGACGTGAAGCTAAGGGGCGCTTGGGTCCTGTGCATGGCACTGGGAAGCGGTATGGCGATGGCGGATACCGCCCTGGCACCGACGGCACGCTGGTCCGCCTATACCGCTGGCCAGGCGACGACGCCACCGATGGGCTGGAGCAGCTGGAATGCGTTCGCCACCGATATCGATGAGGCCAGGATTCTCGGTTCCGCGCAGCGGATCGTCGATAGCGGATTGGCCCGGAAGGGTTACCGGTACATCAACATCGACGACGGCTGGGCGCTGCGCCGCCACCTGCCGGATGGCAGGATGGTGATCCGCGCCGATCGTTTCCCCTCCGCCGTGGCAGGCAGCACGACCAGCTTCCGGCCTTTCACCGACAAGATCCACGCGATGGGATTAAAGGCAGGTATCTATTCGGACCTGGGCCGCAACACCTGCTCCCAGGCGTATTCGCCCGACGATCGGGACCTTCCCAAGGGCAGCGTGCTGGAGCGCGAAGTGGGCCTGTACGGCCATGTCGACCAGGACATCGCGCTGTACTTCGCGGATTGGGGTTTCGATTTCATCAAGGTCGATGGCTGCGGATTGCGGGCATATGGCGCCGGCAGTCCAAAGGTTCGCTCCGGCGCCTACCGTGCGCTGCCGCCTGTACTCGACCTGCAATCCACCAATCGCTCCGACATCCCGGCGGTGCAGGCCGAATTCACCCAGATCGGTGCCGCGCTGCAGCGCAACAAGCCGAATGGCGACTTCCTGCTGTCGCTGTGCATCTGGGGCGCAGCAGACGTGCGTTCGTGGGGAAAAAACTTCGGCAATATCTCACGCACCAGCGACGACATTTCGCCTGCCTGGGGTCGGCTCCTGACGAATTTCGACAGTGCCTCAAGGCGTGAGCTCTACGCGCATCCGGGAAGCTGGAACGATCCGGATATGCTGTACATCGGCAAGGGGGATTTCGATGCCGAACATCTGACCGAGGCGCGTTCGCACTTTGCGCTATGGGCCATGCTCAATGCGCCGCTCATGATCGGCACCGATCTTGCCAAGACGCCCCAGGCCCTGATGGACGTGTTCGGCAACGCCGACATCATCGCGCTCAACCAGGACCCTGCAGGCAACCAGGCCGTCCTCGCCTATGACACGGACGACCTGGACATTCTCGTGAAGACCCTGGCGTCGGGCGACAAGGCGGTCGCGATCTTCAATCGGGGACTGGGGCCGATCGACGTCGACCTGATGGCAGAGCATCTGAAGCTGCGCAAGGATATGCCGATCACCCTGACCAATCTCTGGACCGGTCAACAGGCAAGCTTCACCGGGACGACCAAGCTCCACGTCGCTCCGCGTGAAACCCTGGTCTTCCGCGTTCGTGGCACGAGTATCCTGGCGCACGGGATCTATCTGTCGGAACAGCCAGGGCGCGTCAACCCGGCCGTCGATGGCGTCGTGAGTCCGCAGCCGGACCCTACCATCTACCGCTCGTCGGCAGGCTGGGCAGGCACCAAAGGCGCGGGCGACCGGCCCATCTACGCAGGCTGGGGCGGCGCCCGTGCGGACAGCTCGCCCTACGGCCAGACGCTGCAGGTCGCCGGCACGGCTTATGGCACCGGGATCGGCATCCTTGCCAACTCCCGTCTGGAGGTCCGCAACGGGGACTACAAGCGGCTGACCGTGAACGTCGGCGTGAACGATTCGGCGCGCGATCGCACGCACGGCGTGACATTCATGGTCTACGGCGACGGCAAGCTCCTGACGAAGAGCCAACGCTTGCGATTGGGAATGCCTGCGCAGGCCTTGGACGCCGATGTATCCGGCGTCAAGATCATCGAACTGGTAGCGGAAAGCGCAGGCGCTGCGAACGAGAAGCTACCAGTGACCTGGGCCAATGCCGCCCTGCTCGACCCTCGCTGATCGATCGGCCCGTGAACTGACGGCAACGCGGCGGGTCGCGGTGCGTGTAAGATGACGCATCCCTTTCTTACACCGAGCGCCATGACCGCCTGCACCCCCGCCCCGCTGCGCCACGTCGTCCTGTTTTCGTTCAAGGACGGCGCCACTGCCGAACAGGTGGACGCCGTCGTCACCGGCTTCGGCCGGCTGCCGGCCGCCATCCCCGGCATCGTCGCCTACGAATGGGGCACCAACGTCAGCCCCGAAGGCCTGAACGACGGCTTCACCCACTGCTTCATGCTGAGCTTCGCGCAGGCCGAGGAGCGCGACGCCTACCTGGTGCATCCGGCCCACCAGGCCTTCGTGCAAACGCTGGGCACCTGCCTGGACCGGTCGCTGGTGCTGGACTATTGGGTGCGATGAGCGCAGTGCGCGCGGTCGCGCAGGCCAGGCAAGGCTTCGAAGCCGACGCAGATCATGTGCGACGGGCTGTGACAGCAAGCCTGGCCTGATCAGGGCGAGGTGTCCTTACGCATGCGCCGCGGCTCGCCCTTCCACCACACGATGGCCAGAAACAGCGCCCCCAGGCCGCAGCCGTAGCCGACCGTCGCCAGCTGTCCGTAAGGCGCCATGGCGATCTCGCCGCCGACCAGCAGCACGAA
>NZ_JBMQQZ010000036.1:0-32569 GCF_057362025.1 Bordetella sp.
GCCGCCATCCGCGCCCGCCCCCTTGCCGTGGTCCATGCCTTGCATGGCGCCGTGGTCCATGCCTCCCATGCCCATGTCGCCCATGGTCAGCAAGGGACGGGCATCCATGGGCGGCACGGGCGCGGTCCGTCCTTCGGCGACGGCCAATGTGCCCCTGGCGTAGCCGGTACGGTCCATGGACTGCGCGAAAATGGTGTACGCGTCTTCCCCGGTGGGCTCGACCAATACGTCGAAGGTTTCCGCCACGGCGATCCGGAACTCGTCCACGCTTACCGGCTTGACATACTGACCGTCGGCGGCAACCACCGTCATCTTCAATCCGGGAATGCGAACATCGAAATAGCTCATCGAAGAGCCATTGATAAAACGCAGGCGGACGCGCTCGCCGCGCCGGAAGATACCGGTCCAGCCTGGCTCCGGCGCCCTGCCGTTCATCAGATAGGTATAGGTGTAGCCGCTGACATCGGCCAGGTCCGTCGGGTTCATCCGCATTTCGGCCCACATCATCCGATCGTCGACGGTGGCACCCCAGCCCTTGGATCTGACGTCATGGACAAAGTCCACGAGCGTGCGCTTATGGAAGTTGTAGTAGTCGGATTGTTTCTTCAGCTTCCGGGCTACGTTTTCGGGATCTTCGTCCGTCCAGTCGGACAGCATCACCACGTAGTCCCGGTCGTAGGCAAAGGGCTCCGGTTCCTTTGGCTGGATGACCAGTGGACCATATACGCCGGACTGTTCCTGGAAGCCCGAATGGCTGTGATACCAGTAGGTGCCGTTTTGCCTGACCTTGAACTGGTAAAGGTACATGCCACCCGGCTCGATGCCGTGAAAGCTCAAGCCGGGCACGCCGTCCATATTGGCCGGCAGGACAATGCCGTGCCAATGGATCGACGTGGTCGCGCGAAACCGGTTGCGTACGCGCAGGGTGACCGTATCGCCTTCGCGCCAGCGCAGTATGGGGCCCGGTATGCCGCCATTGACGGTAAGGGCCGTCCGTCGCGTACCGGTGAAATCGACGCTGGCCTCTTCAATGGAAAGGTCGAACTGCGTGCCTGACAATACGCCGGGTTCGCCGACGCGGTCGACGGCCGCCGACGCGCGGCCCAGGCCCATACCGCTCAACAGCGCGCCCGCCCCGAGCGCCTTCACGAAAGTCCGCCTTGAATTCGGCCCCGGCATAAGGTTTCCACAAAGCGACCGCACGCTGCCTTGCCGGGCCCATCCCTGCACGCGGCACCCGCCGCTCACGCGGCTGTGGCGGTCAATGTCACGAGAAAGATGGTGCCATATCGGTGACGGCGCATGATTACATTTATGTCAGGATACGGACCGCCGCCAGTCTCCCGGCCTGGGGTTTGACGGTTATTCGCAAAGACGATAACTGAGGGTCTCAGACGATATTGGACCCCGCGCCCGCCAGCCCCTACAGTCGCGCTGCACGTCGCCATTTCAAATATCAGACCGCGCAGCGGCTCCGAGGAGACACGAATGAAAAAAGCAGGATTGACGGGAATGCTGGTTGCCGCCGCGCTTGCGGCCATGCCCTTGGCGTCGATGGCGCAGGCCTATCCGGATAGGCCCATCACGGTGGTGGTTCCGTACACGCCCGGGGGTTCGGTCGACACGGTCGCGCGGATCGTGACGGCCCAGTTGCAAAAGGAATTGGGCCAGCCGGTCATCGTCGAAAACAAGCCGGGCGCCTCGGGCATGATCGGATCCGAGCATGTGGCGCGCGCCAATCCCGACGGCTACACGCTGCTGCTGCATGCCTCCAGCCAGATCTACCTGCCGCTGGTCGATACCCATGCGAAATACGATGCGCTGAAGGACTTTACGCCCATCGCCCGCATCGGGACGGTACCGTTGCTGGTGGTCACCAAGCCCGACTCGCCGTTCAACACGCTGAAGGACTTGCAGGAACATGCAAGAAGAAGCGGCGAGCATCTGACCTGGGCGACCTCCGGTTATGGGACTTCCAGCCATCTTACGGAGGAGATGCTCAACCGCGATCTGAAATTGAATATGCAGATCATCTCCTATCGCGGCGCCGTTCCGCAGCTGACAGATGTCATGGCGGGACACGTCACTGCGGCGGTTTCCCCCATGCCCGGGGTCTACCCGTTCGTGCAATCAGGCAAACTCAAGGCGCTGGCGATCACCAGTTCGACGCGGGCAGATAAGCTCCCGAATGTTCCGACCGTGGCGGAAAGCGGCGTGGAAGGGTTTGAGTTTTCATCCTGGTATGGGATCTGGGGACCGGCCGGCCTGCCCGATGCCATCGTGAAAAAACTGTCCGCCGCGATCGGCAAGGCGACCCACGCCGCGCAAGCCAAGCAGGCCTTCGACGCGATGATGTTCAACGTCGTAGCCAGTTCGCCCGGCGACCTGGCCCGTGTGCAGCGGGACGAGCACGATAAGGTATCGAAGCTCGCGAAAGAAGCCCATATCCAGATCAAGTAGGTGATGCAGATGCCCCACACTGAACCCGACGCGCGCGCTGCCGAGCGCAGAATCGTCGTATACCGCCCGGCGACCGCCGGTACGGATGTCCAGATCGAATACGCCGTCCAAGGAGAGGGCCCGGCCGTCTGCATACTTCCCTCCCTGGCCCGGTCCGGACGGGACTACGACACCGTTGCCGCGCACCTGGCGCGCGCCGGCTTCAAAGTGCTGCGTCCGGAGCCGCGGGGTATCGGCGAGAGCCGGGGGCCCATGGATGCACTGGACCTGCATCATTTCGCGGCGGATGTGGCGGCGGTGCTGGACCAGGAAAACACCGGACCCCTGGTGATCGTCGGCCATGCGTGGGGCAGCCAGCCGGCGCGCATGCTGGCTGCCGATCGTCCCGATCTGGTCATCGGCGTGGTCATGGCGGCCGCTTCCGCGGGAAAAATGCCCCCGGGCTCGGACGAGCAACCCTACGCCCGGCTTCGCGATGCCATCGATGGCGCGGGAGACTACAGCCTGGCGGAAGAGACCCGCATCGACTGTCTGCGGCGGGCATTCTTTGCCCCTGGAAGCGATCCCCGGGTCTGGCTCGATGGCTGGTACACCGAGGCGCATGACGCGCAGAGCCACGCGCGCCGCGTCACGCCCATCGACGAGTATTTCTCCGCGGGCGACCGCGTGCCCATATTGGATTTGCAAGCCGAGTACGATGCGGTGGTGGTACCCAATGTCATGAAGCCGTACCTGGGCGAACGCGTGACGGTACAGATTATCCGCGGTGCGGGGCATGCCATGGCCCCCGAGCAGCCACAGGCCATGGCCGACGCCATTGCTGCATTCGCGCTGCGTGTGTACCGGCCGCAATCCGACGCGGGAAACCGATAAGCCGATACACCGATAAGTCGATAAGTCCGGCGCCGGTCGCCGATGCGGGAAATCAATCCAGCTCGGTAAACCGGTGCAGCATGACTTCGTCTATCACCTTTCTGGTCAAGCCGGACTTCACCCCGTCCTTCCAAACGACGTACAAGTGAAGATGGCCGGCGCTTTCCCGCAGGTCCTTGAACACCACGCCAGGATACGTCGCCCGCGAATACGCCTTGGGCACAAGCGAAATCCCCATGCCCAGCTGGATCAATTGGAAGATCGCCAGCGGCGTGCGGGCCTGGTGTACCAGGTGCGGGCGGACGCCTTTCGCCAGGCAGCAGGCCATCTGCGCGTCGTGCAAGGATGGAGAGGCTTCCCGCGAAAAGCCGATCAAAGGGTGCTTTTCCAGGTCCGCCGCCTCGATGGACGACCGGCTGGCGAGTTCGTGTCCTTGCGGTAAAGCGAGGACGAAAGGCTCGGAGTAAATCGGAAATTTGTTCAGCCCGGCGACGGTCGGACAGGAATGGATGACGCCGATGTCGAGCTCCTCGTGCAGCAACGCTTCCACCTGGCTTTTTGACGACATGTCGTGCACGATCATCTGCACATCGGGAAAACGCGCGGTCAGGCGCGCCTTGATCGATGGCAGGAGATGAATCAGCGCGGAGGTGACGAAGCCGATCTTCAGGCCTCCGGCATCCCGGCTGCCTGCCTTGACCGTCGCCCCGACGGTATGGCCAAGGTATTCCAGGATGTACCGGCTTTCGTTCAGGAAAATCTTGCCGGCTTCGGTCAGCTGCACATCGCGGCGGTTACGCGCCAGCAACTGGACGCCAAGTTCATCCTCCAGCGCCTTGATGCGTTGGGACAACGGCGGCTGCGACATATGCAGCCGCGTCGCGGCGCGGCTGAAACTCAGCTCTTCGGCGACAGCCACGAAGTAGCGCAGGTGTGTGATTTCGACGTTTCGCAAGGTTCTACCGCCAAAGGAACGACCTATGCACGCATAGGAAAGGAGTATTTGTCCCGCCGGCCCCCATTCCATAGGATGTAGCCCGGTTGCGCAATACCACCGTCATCAACAGCGCAACATCCGATTATTCAGGGGAAATCCATGTTTAAACCTGGTCCGGCCGGTGTCCGCCGCGCCTGCGTCGCCGCCGCGGCGTTGTTCAGTGTATCCGTCCTGCTTGCCGGCCCGGCCGCGCGCGCGGGTACGTATCCCGATCATCCCGTACGACTGATCGTGCCGCAGTCCGCGGGGTCGGGTGGCGACGTCGTGGCCCGCCTTCTGGGAGACAGAATGGGCAGCGCACTGGGCGCCTCCGTGGTGGTCGAGAACCGTCCCGGCGCGAACGGCATCGTCGCCATGTCCTATGTCGCAAAGGCGCCCGCGGATGGCTACACGCTGCTGCTGGCCGGTGTTTCGCAGATGAGCTTCAACCCCCATCTGTACAAACAGCTGCCCTACGATCCCGCCAAGGACTACACCTACGTCGCGCCCGTGGTCGATACGCCCTTCGTACTGCTCGCGAACAAGGATGCGCCCTATCAATCGCTGGCGCAATTGATTGCCGCCGCCAAGGCCGCGCCGGGCCGCATCACGTTCGCCAGTGCCGGTGCCGGCAATTCAACTCACCTGTCGACGGAGATGATCGCCCACGGCGCGGGAATCCAGCTGAAACACATCCCGTACAAGGGTTCGGGCCCCGCGCTGAACGCCGTCATCGGCGGCCAGGTGGACCTGATGACCAGCGTACTGGGTTCGGCGCTGCCCCAGATCCAGGCCGGCAATGTGGTCCCGCTGGCCGTACTGGCCGACCGGCGCGCCAGCGATCTGCCCGCCGTACCGACCCTGAAGGAAGCCGGCCTGAAGGTGCCGCCCATGCCCGGCTGGTTCGCCATCGTGGGCCCCGCCGGCATGGACAAGGCCGTCGTCGACAAACTCAACGCCGCGGTGCAGGCCGCGATCGCCGACCCGTCCGTCAATAAAAAGCTGAAGGATTTGTACTTCGTACCGCTGCAGGGTACCGCCGAACAGATGCGCACGCGTGCCGAAGACGATTCGAAATTCTGGGGCGGGTTCATCGCGCAGACCGGCATTCAGGTCGATTGACCGCGCCGCACGGAAATGGGATGCCCGCCCCGCCCTATCTTCCCCAACTGTCAGGACGCCGTTGCGGCCAGCCATTCGACGCCGCTCCATGCGCCCGCCGCGACCAGTTGCCCTGCGACGTCGAACAGGGTTTGATGGACGCGGCTGCAGGCCAGGCTTTTCTCGGCGGACAGGGACATGCATACGGACACGCGACGCCGATATTCGGGGCTGGCGATACGCGTGGCGACGACGTTCTCCGATCGCGCCTCCGGGCCCACCAGCGCCGACGAGGGCAACACGGTCCAGCCCTTGCCCACGCGCGCCAGGGACAGCAGGATGGATACGGCGCTGGTTTCCGCCACCAGCATGATGGGGAGGGATTCCTCCGCAAAGGTGCGCGCGGCCAGCATGCGGATGGAGTTCGGGAAACTCGGCAGCAGCAGCGGCAGTTCGGACATCTGCCGCAGGGTGACGGCGTCCAGGCCCAGCGGCGGACCGACCAGGAACAGATCTTCGATCAGCATGGCCCGGGTGGTCATGCGCGCCGGCTGGGGCTGTACGTCCATGGCCACCGAAATATCCATGCGGTCCAGCGAGACGGCGACGGCCAGGTCGGCGCTGCTGCCTTCCACGACTTCCAGCACAACCTCCGGCAGGCGGGTTGCCACCGCCTCGATCAATGGCAGCGCCAATACCCGCGAAGTGCTCGTCGGCAGTCCTACCCTGACATGCCCGGCCGGGGTATCGCGGCCGTTCTTCAGGGCGGCGCGGGCCTCGTCCACCTGGCGCAGCACCATTTGCGCGTGGCGATAGAGCAGCTTGCCGGCATCGGTTGCGCGCACGCCGCCCGGCGCCCGTACCAGCAATTGCGTGTCCAGTTCGCTTTCGAGATTGGCGACCTGCTGGCTCAGCGACGGTTGCGAAATATGCAGCGTCTCCGCCGCGGCGGTGATGCTTTCCAGTTCGACGATGCGGGCGAAATACTTGAGTTGGCGCAGGTCCATCGGACTTCCTTGTACGGCTTCCTTTGGTTCGCATCTTAGCCGCCCCGTTACACCCTTACCGAGGATACGCATGTCCACGTTGACCGATAAAGAGCAACAGGCCTGGTCCGTGCCGCCGCAAGCCTATGCGGCCGCGCGGCCGGTCGAGTACACGATTCCCACCCCCGTCTCCCGCTATCTGACGATGCGCGACGGCTGCCGCCTGGCCATCGACGTTTACGTCCCGCAGCCGGCCGCCGGCCGTGCGGGCACCGCCCGGCATCCCGCCATCGTGCTGTTCACACCGTATTACCGCCGCTTTGCCCTCAAGCCTGGCGGCAGCGGCGAACCCGCGCCCAATACCGCCAGGCTGCGTGACTACTTCGTGCCGCGCGGATATGCCGTGATCGTGATCGACGTGCGGGGCACGGGCGCCAGCTTCGGCACGCGGGACAGCTTCCGCTCGCCGCGCGAACGCGAGGACAGCCGCGAGGTGGTGGATTGGGTCGTGGCCCAGCCATGGTCCAGCGGCGTGGTCGGAGCCACGGGCATCTCCTATCTGGGCGCAGCCGCGGACTTCCTGGCCGCCACGGGCCATCCGGCCGTCAAGGCCATCGCGCCGCTGTTTTCCGTCTGGGATACCTACACCGATAACTACTATCCCGGCGGCATACAGCTCAAGGCGCTGACGCGCAGCTATGACGACCTCATGGTGGCGCTGGACCACGACCGCCGCGACATGCTGCATCGCTTCGTCTATTACGCGAATCCCGACTTCGCCGGTCCCCAGCCGGTGGACGAGGATACGGACGGCACGCTGGTCCGGCAGGCGGTGCGGGAACACCTGGGCAACTTCCGACAGACCGAATTCATGCCGGAGTTCCGGTTCCGCGAAGACCCCCTGCCCTATGACCCGGAGTTCAGTTCCGCCACCTTCAGTCCGTACAGCCTGGCGGCCCGGATCCCGAACGATGTGGCGGTGCTGTCGGTTTCCGGCTGGATGGATGGCGCCGGCTACATGAATGCGGCGATCTCGCGCTACCTGACGCTGGACAGGAACCCGCGCCATCTGATGCTGGGTCCGTGGGATCACGGCGCGCGCATCGATGTGTCGCCGTGGCGCCGGCAGGAAATGGCCGAGCCTATCTGGCTGGCCGAGGTGCTGCGCTTCTTCGACCATTATCTGCTGGGCATGCCCACCGGCCTGGAGAAGGAAGCCCCCATACACTATTACGCCCTGCACGCGGAGCGGTGGCGGGCCGCGGACCAGTGGCCGCCGTATGGCGATGAGGTCTCGCACCTGCATCTGGCGCAAAGCGGCGGTTTGTCCGAGCAGGGATCGACGGGCGCCGGCGAGCGGGAATATCAAGTGGACTTTGCGCTGGGAACCGGCGCCGGCACGCGCTACGAGCGCATCGCGGCCATCAACAGCACCGAGTATTACCCGGACTGGCAGGGCCGTACGGATCGCATGGCCAGCTTTACTTCCGAGCCGCTGCCGAGCCCGATGGAGATGGGCGGGCATGCCGTCATCGACCTCTGGGTGGCCAGCAGCGAACCGGATGCCGCGCTATTCGTCTACCTGAGCGAGATCGAGGCAGACGGACGCGAACGCTACGTTACCGAGGGCCTGCTGCGCCTGCTGCACCGCAAAGTATCGCCGTGTCCGCCCGGGTACCGTACCACCTGGCCTTTCCGGACATTCCGCAAAGAGAATGCCGCGCCGCTGGTCCCTGGCGAATTCGAACGCATCGAACTGGCGCTGCTGCCCATCGCCTGGCGGTTTTCAGCGGGCAGCCGTATCCGCGTGTCGATCGCCGGCGCCGACAACGACCACTGCGGACAGGTCCCTCATGGACGGCCGCCGCGTTTGCGGCTGGGTACGGGGGGCGCCCACGATTCGTCCATCGCGCTGCCCCTGCGGCGCTGCGGGTAAGAGCGAGGCTGGCCGCGTACCGCCGATACGCGGTCACGCGGTCAGCGTCGCAGCCACCCCAGGCCGATGGCCCGGGCGAATAGCGCTTGGTATAGCGCGATCGCCAGCCCCGTGACGGCTGCACCGCGGATCCGCCAGAGCGGAGCGATCGCCGCGTACGCAAGGCACGAGACCAGCACCGCGCCAGCCATGTCCAGCGGAAAATGCACGCCCAGGAAGACCCGCGCCCATGCGATTGCCAGGCCGGCCACGAGCGCGAGGAAGCCGGTCCGTTTGCGGCCGCCGAAGAATAACGTCAGCATCACCGCGGCGACTACCGTCAGGTGGTCGCTGGGGAACGATGGGTCGGCGGCATGCGGCATGAAGGTATGCCCCAGCCCGATCATGAATGGCCGGGGATGTGGCCAGACCAGGCCGATGGCCTGGTTTGCTCCGAGCGCCAGCAGCGTGACGGCACAGGCGCGAATGGCGATTTCGCGCTGGCGCTCGCTTCCGGACAGCCACATCATCACGAGAATGACGGGAATAACGTAGATAAGATCATTGGCACAGGCAAGCGCCGTCGCGACCAGCCAAGCCGGCGCCGACGGGGTGCCGTTGATCATCAGAAAGAGTGTGCGGTTGTATGCCTCGATGGTCGTCATTGGATCAGTTCGTAGTGATGCAAGGGAAAACTCAACGGAAAATATCAACCGGCATTTACGCGCGGTCGTGGCGCGAGGCCGCACATCGCCAATGGGACCAGGGCTAGCGCCGCGCCCGTGAGGAACGTCACGGAAGCGCCATAGTGGTCCCATAGCCAGCCGGCAATGGAGCTGCCAAGCAGCATGCAGATGCCACAGGCCAGATTGAACACGCCAAACGCCGTACCGCGCAGCGAGCGGGGCGCCGTATCCGCCACGATCGCGGCGAGGATGCCCTGTGTGAAGCCCATGTGGAGCCCCCATGCGGTGACGCCCGCGAACAGCGGCATTACCGTGCCGCGCGAGCCAAGGATCAGGTCCGCCGCGATAAGCAGCGCGAGGCCGATTGCAAGCAGCACGCGCCGATCGAACCGATCGGAGAATATACCGACCGGATACGCCGAAAGCGAATACGCCAGGCTCATCGTGACCATGACGGCCGGGACCCACGCGATATCCAATCCGGCTTCCCGTGCACGCAGCACCAGGAATGCCTCGCTGAAACGGGCCAGTGTGAAGGTCGCGCCTATGGCGACCACCAGCCAGTAGCGGGTCGGGAACTCGCGCAGCGCGCGCCAGTGCAAGGGCGAGCGGAAGACGGCTCGCGCGGGCGCCCGCTCCGGCTCGCGGACGCCGAACAGGATTATCGCGACCGCGATGAATGCCGGAACGATGGCAAACCACAGCACCGCGCGGATGTGATCGGCAAATATCAGCATCAGCACGATGGCGAGCAGTGGACCGGCAAACGCCCCGACGGTGTCCATGGATTGCCGCAGCCCGAAGCAGGCGCCGCGTATTGCCGGCGGCGCCACGTCAGCCACCAGGGCATCGCGCGGCGCACCCCGGATGCCCTTGCCCAGCCGATCCAGTAGCCGCGCGGTCACCACCACCGCCGGCGTGCTCGCCAGCGGAAAGAGCGGCTTGGTCAGGGCCGCGAGCCCGTAGCCGAAGAGCAGCAATCCTTTGCGCTTGCCGCTCCAGTCGCTCAGCGCGCCCGAGAAAATCTTGACGATCATTGCGGTGGCTTCGGCCGCGCCTTCGAGCACGCCCAGCGCGGTGACGCTCATGCCCAGTGTGCCGACCAGATAAATGGGCAGAAGCGCATGCACCATCTCGGACGACAGGTCCATGAAGAGACTGACCAGCCCAAGCGCCCAGACCGTGCGCGGAATGACCAGCCTGGGGGCGGATGGTGGGCTGGAATTCATTCGACTTTTCTTCGGACGTGAACGTTTCGTGGGGTGACTGGCATGTGTGCGCGTATTCGACCGCTGGAACGGTCGCGGGTTCCCGGTCTTCCGGTATGGCTGCGAGTTCCGGGATCAATGGAAGAAGGCGCGTCATGAGGCCTTAGTTGGCCAATCGCTCGATGACCAGGTCGAGCAATGCCCGCAGGCGCGATAGCCGGCGCAGGTCGCGGTGGTAGCCCAGATAGGTGTCCCGCCCGGGCGGCGCCTGGCCCGTTTCCACGCGGGCCAGGCCGGGAACGCGGTCGCCCAGCGGTATCGGCAGTACCGCCAATCCGGCACCCTGGCGGCAGAACTCCGCCTGCGCGAGACGGCTGTTGCTGCGCATCGCCACCCTCGCCTTCGGCCACACCTGCGTCAGCCACAGCACGTCCGGCATATTCCCGAAGGCCGTGTCCATCGTGATGACCCGCGCATCCGCGCCCTCATCGGCGGGCGCGATCGCCCGATCTGCCCGGGCGTAGACCGCATACGGGATGTGCATGAGCCGCCGCGACACGACTTCCGGCTCCTGGAACGGCTGGATCCGGAACGCGATATCGGCCTCCCGGCGCGGGAGGCTGTACATGCGGGCATCGCTGACCAGTTCGACGCAAACCTTGGGATGCCGCTCGCTGAATTCCGCCAGCACGGGCGCCAGCATGCAAGTGCCGAACCAGTCGGACGACGACACGCGCAGCATGCCGTCCAACTGCACATCGGCCCCGGCCAGGCGGCGCTGGAACGCGAGCGATTCTTCCTCCATCCGCTCCGCGTGTTCCAGGACAGTGGTTCCCTCGTCGGTCAGGACCAGGCCGTCGGCGGTCCTCTGGAACAGGCTGCAGCCCAGCTCCAGCTCCAGCGCACGCAGGCGGCGTCCCATCGTCGGCTGCGATAGGCCCAGGACGCGGGCGGCGCCGCCCAGGGTGCCGGCGCGCGCGATGGCCAGGAAGATTCTCAGGTCGCTCCATTCCATGCCGAGGCCCATACAAAAATGAATGGCTAAGGTTCATCCGTGTTTATACCAATTCAGAATGGAATGGACCAGAATCGGCCCATACCTTTTTGGAGAATCCGGATGAATACCACCATGAAAGCCGCCGTCCTCGATACGCACGGCGCGCCGTTCCGCATCGCCGATATCCCGATACCCGTCGCCGGACCGCGCGATGTGCTCGTACGCATCGCGGCAAGCGGCATCAATCCCTTGGACACGAAGATCCATGCCGGCCAGGCCGAGCACGCCCACCAACCCGCGCCCGCGGTCCTGGGGATGGACCTGGCGGGCACGGTCGAAGCCGTGGGCGCCGAGGTCATCGGCTTGCAGCCCGGCGACGCGGTCTACGGCATGACCGGCGGGGCGGGAGGACGGCAGGGTACGCTGGCCCAATATGCCGCCGTCGATGCCGGTCTGCTGGCGCGCAAGCCGGCGCATCTTTCCATGCGGCAGGCCGCCGCCCTCCCCGCCGTCCTGATCACGGCGTGGAAAGGCATCGTGGACCGGATGGCCGTCGCCGCGGGCGATAGCGTCCTTGTCCAGGGCGGCGCAGGCGGTGTGGGACATGTCGCGGTCCAGCTGGCACGCGCGCTGGGCGCCCAGGTTTACGCAACCGGGTCGGAACACAACCGCGACGTCATCGAGCGCCTAGGCGCGACTTTCATAGACCGCGATGAACCGGTGCAGGACTACGTGCAGCGACTGACCGGCGGTCGCGGCTTCGACCGCGTCTATGACACCGTGGGCGGTGCGGTGCTGGATGCGTCCTTCCAGGCGGTTCGGCGCTTCGGGCATGTCGTCAGCTGCCTCGGGTGGGGCACGCACGCGCTGGCCCCGCTCTCGTTCAAGGAAGCGAGCTACTCCGGCGTGTTCATCCTGCCCGCGCTGCTTTCAGGCGAAGGCATCGAGCATTGCCGCGAGATCCTGGAGCAGGCGACCGGCCTCATCGAAGCCGGGCAGTTGGCCCCGATCCTCGACGAAAGGCGTTTCACGCTGCACGATGTGGGCGAAGCCTATCTCGTCATCCGATCCGGCGCGGCGCGGGGCAAGCTGGTGGTCGAATTGGACGGTTCATCCCCGTTGGCCTAGAATGGTCCGCATGTTTTCCAGGCATGCCGCGCACACCTTCATTACCGGCACCGGCCCGCGCCAGCGGACCGGGTCGGCGTGCGCGCGCCCGCACCAGCGCCACAAGACCGGACCGGCGGCGGCATTTGCCGCACAAGCTTGAGCCCGGCGACCCGCAGCACCCTTTCCAAAGCGCATTCCTCCAGGTCGTCGGGCCCCGCCCGCGCGAAGCCATGCCGCATCACCGTGCGGCGCACGACCCTACAGGAGTGCTCCATGCCCGCCCCCATCCATGACCGCGTACTCACCGAACTGGATTACGCCCGTCTCGCCAGCCTGTTGGCGCGTTTGACCGCGCACGGCCATATCGACGCCGCCCATGGCGCCCACGATCTGCTCGACATGGCGCCCACGCTGCCCGGCCACGCGGCCCCCCCGGATCTCGTCACCATGCGCTCGCATGTCCAGCTGCGTGACGAGACGGGCCGCGACCTCGAGCTGCGTCTGGTCTACCCCGCCGAGGCCGATGCGGCGCACGGGCATATCTCCGTGCTGTCCCCATTGGGCCTTAGCCTGCTGGGCTGCCGCGAAGGCGAAACCATCCAATGGCAAGGGCCCGACCGCCTGGTGCACGAGGGCACCATCGCCAGGATCCTGTACCAGCCGGAAGCGGCCGGCGACTACGGCAGCTGAATTTGTTTCAATTGCGCGGCCGCCATCCTGCGGGCCGGCACGCCCATTGCTACTTGTCAGGCTTGTACCCGACGTCGCTCCTCCCCGCCGCGGTGAAGGGTGATTGTTGAAGTCTGACTGGAAAGGAGATCGACGATGCTGGAAAAAACGGAAGGTACCGCGCAGAAATGGGCAGGCAAGGCGCAGGACGCCATCGGTGAAATGACCGGGGACACCGGCACGCAGATCAAGGGCAAGGCGCGTGAGCTGGCCGGGCGCACCCAGGAGTCCTATGGCGATGCGCTGAATATGATGCGCGACTGCGCATCCAATAATCCCGTCGCCACCGTGGCGGTGGCCGCCGGCGTCGGCTTCCTGCTGGGCGCCATTCTCTCGTCGCGGCACTGATCGGCCGCGTACACCAGCGCGCGGGGTAAGGCGACCGCCGTCGCCCCCGCGCTGGCGAGCCTGCAGTCCGGCGCGGACAGCGACCCCGCTACGTGCCCTATGGGGTGATCGACCGTACCGCCGGACTTCTTGCCGCGCATCATGACTTCGGAGCAATCCGCCCGCCGGCTGCAGCGGTCCGCCGCTGCCTAGGGAAAGCCTGGATCCCGCATGGCCTGCCACCGTGGCGGCGGCGGCGCTACGCTAGGAACCGCCGGCGCGCCGCGTCGACCCCTGGCCGGGGTGGCCCGTTCATCGGAGCATGGCCATGATGCATAACGACAAGCTCTTCGCCGGCAGCATTCCGGAAACCTACGAGCGGCTGCTGGTGCCGCTGCTGTTCGAGCCTTACGCCAACGACATGGCGGACCGCGTGGCCCGCATACGGTCTCGCGACATCCTGGAGATTGCGGCCGGCACGGGTGCCCTTACGCGCGCGATGGCGGATCGCCTGCCCGCGGACGCGCGCATCGTCGCGTCAGACCTGAATCCGCCGATGCTGGAACGCGCGCAGGCAAGCCTGGGGAATGACCCGCGCATTACATGGCGGCAGGCGGACGCCCTGGCGCTGCCGTTCGATGCGGCGGCCTTCGACGTCGTGGCGTGCCAGTTCGGCGTGATGTTCTATCCCGACAAGGTCCAGGGGCATCGCGAAGCCCGCCGCGTCCTGCGACCGGATGGGCGGTATTTCTTCGCGGCGTGGGATTCCCTGCGTCATAACCCCATTGCGGAAGCGGTCGAAGACGCGCTGGCGAAGATGTTTCCGGACAATCCCACCCGCTTCATGTCGCGCACGCCTCATGGCTATTGCGAACCGGACAGGCTGCGCGCCGATCTGCGCGAAGCAGGGTTCCAGGCCATCGAGATCGAATCCATCCGGCACATCGCCGAGGCGCCGTCCGTTCACCTGGTCGCGCAGGCCTTTTGCCAGGGAACTCCCTTGCGCGGGGAAATCGAGGCGCGCGCCCCGGGCGCCGTGGAGCGCGTCACCGACCAGGTCGCGCAGGACTTGCGGCCGAAGTTCGGCGACGGCCCCGTGCAATCCACCATCAGTGCGTACCTGGTGACCTGCGAACAGGCGTGATCACAATCGCGCGAGAACCGGTTACCCTTTCGGATCCACGGACCACGAATCCCCTCCGACAGCCCATGAAGACGCTTATCCGTTTCGTCGCCAGCGCATGCCTGTTCGCCGCCCTTGTGGCCTGCTCCTCCACGCCGAGCATGTCGGACCTCGACTCCGCGGACTACGGTCCGCGGCCCACCGACGCCCAGGTGGCCGAAGGCATTCGCGCCCTGGGAGGAAATGCCGCCGCGGCGCGCGCCGCGAGCGGCGGCGAGTCCAGCTATCGACTGAGCACCGGCTGGGCGACGGATCTCGACAATCCCGGCAGCTATATCTACGGCTGGCAGGTGCGTTTCCAGCAGGATGCCAGCCAGGGCGGCGGCACGGTAACAGCCCTGTTCCACGACGGCGTCCTGATCGCCGCCACGCGGGAGACCGCGGGCCAGGCAGCGCCCCTTCGCCTTAAATAGCACCTCACATAACGCCTTGGCCAAGGCCTCGGACAAGGCCCTGGATAACGCCCGGGATAACGTCGCGGGCGCGCCGCCGCGCCATTCTTGATTTCGATCAAGTCCAGGCCGGCCCCGCGCATCGATAGTGGCATGGTCGCCGCCGCATGGGCGGCTCGAATCCATAGAGGCACGCGATGGCGAACAAATCCTCGGTCAAGTCCTCCGAGCTCTCGCTGCTGAGCGTACCCGCCTTCTGGCCGATGACGATGGCCAAGGCACTGCTCGACGAGGAGCGCGACCTTTACGCGAAGAACATCAAGTTCATCGACGAAGAGATCAAGATCCACGGCGAGCTTCGTCCACGGCTCGCGACGCGCAACCAGGTCCGCCTGGACCTGCGCACGATGATCCTGCGCGACTACGGCACGGCGGACGCGGGCATCCCTACATTGGTAAACGCGCCCTACGCCGGCCACACAGCCATGATCGCCGACTATCGGGCGGGGCAAAGCCTGATCGAGACGCTGCTCGCCAATGGTATCGGCCACGTGGCGCTGACCGACTGGAAGTCCGCGACGCCCGATATGAAGGACCTGGAGATCGACAACTATCTCGCGGAACTCGTCGTCGCGATCGACGATCTGGGCGGGCGGGTCAACCTGGTAGGGCTATGCCAGGGCGGATGGACCTCCGCGATGATCGCGGCGCGGTTTCCCGAGAAAGTCAACGCGCTGGTCCTCGCGGGCGCGCCCATCGATACGGACGCCGGCAACGGTCCCATCAGGCGCATGGTGCATGAATCCCCCCTCTCCTTCTACGAGCAGCTCGTTGCCCTGGGAGGCGGCCTGATGCAGGGGCGGCTGATGCTGCGGGGGTGGAAGAACATGCATCCCGTGGAACACTACCTGCAGGATCACGTCGACCTCTACGAGCATATCGATGACCCGGCATACCTGGCCAAGGAAGAGGCGTTCGAAAGGTGGTATGAAAACCCGCTCGATCTTCCCGGCCGCTGGTATCTGCAGGTCATCCAGCAGATCTTCCAGGAGAATCGCCTGGCCAAGGGCACTTTCGTCGGCCTGGGCCGCAAACTGAACCTTCACGACATAAGCTGCCCGACATACCTGCTGGCAGGCGCGACCGACGATATCACCACCCCCGAGCAGGTTCTCGACGCGCGCAAGTATATCGGGACATCCCCGGACCGCATCGTCTCGCAGACCGTACCCGGCGGCCACATCGGCCTTTTCATGGGTGGCCGCACGCTTAAGGAATCCTGGCCCGGGATCGCCCGATGGATCGCGGGGCAATAGCGGATCTTCGGTAGGCTACCCGGACAAGGCGGCATCCGCGCGTCGCAGCTACACCAGCGCCACGATGACGGCCCCGCACGTCGTCAGAAGAATATTGGAAATGGCATAGGGGACCGTGTAGCCCAGAACCGGTATCCGGCTTCCGGCCTTTTCCTGCAGCGCCGCCAATGCCGCGGTGAAGGTCTGCGCCCCGGCCAGCGCGCCAAGCAGCAGCAAGGGATTCATCCTGAGCGCGTAGCGGCCGACCAGCAATGCCGCCAGCATCGGCGTCACGGTGACGGCCATGCCGGCCAATACAATGCCCACGCCCAGCTCTTTGACGGCACGGACAAATTCAGGCCCTGCCTGTAATCCCGCCCCCGCCACGAAGGCGGCCAGTCCGAACGTGATCATGAAGTCCAGCGCGGGCTGCGGTATTTCGCCCATTTTGGGTCGTACCGTGCGCAGCCAGCCGAACAGCAAACCGGCCAGCAGGACGCCGACACTGGCGCCCAGGGTAAGCTTCAAGACACCGATGTCGAGGTAAGGCAGCCCGATGAGCGCGCCGATGAGGATGCCGAATCCCAGTATGGACAGATTCGTCGCCGTGGCAGGACGCAATGGCTGCCCCACTTCCGTGGCGACCCGTTCGACGGCGTGCATGGGCCCCACCAGTTCAACGATGTCGCCGCGGTTAAGCCGGGTCGACGCGCCGAACGGTACATCCTGCCCGCCACGCGTGAGCGAGCGCATGCCCACGCTGCGCAGATCCAGGATCTTGCCTTCCACAAGATCCTTCACGGTCGGTCCGCAGATCGCCTTGCTGGTGATCATGACCCTCAGAATCTCGACTGGAAAATCCAGCAACGAGGGTTCGTGCAGTTCCTTGCCGAACAGAGGTCCAACCGTCACCATCGCTTCGGTGCGGCCATGGACGACGACCACGTCGCCCGGCAACAGCACGGCGTCAGGCCGTACCTCGATATCGCTGTTCCCCCTGCGCAATCGCTCCACGAAATAGCGATACCCTGGGCAGGCGTGCTCGCACTCGTCCACGCGCTTGCCGTTGAAGGCCGCGTTGGGTTGCACCAGGTAGGCCCTGGCCGCGAACTTCTGGTACCCCGAAAGCACGCCTTCGACGCTGGTCTTGATACCGTACTGCTCCTCCAGCAAGGCAGCTTCCTTGCGCAGGTCGATGCGAAACATCCTGGGAGCCACCACAGTGAGGAAAATGATGGGGCCGATCGCCCCGAACACATACGTCAAGGCATCGGCAACCGCGATATGGCTTGCCAGCACCTTCTGCATGTCCGCCGGTATCGGCAGATCCATGATCGCGCCCGTCGCGGTTCCCATGACGGCGGATTGCGTCAGCGCGCCGCCGAACAGGCCCGCCGTCATGCCGGCATCCAGGCCCAGCAGGCGCCCCATGCCCAGGGCCACGGCGACGGCCACCACGGTGACCACGATCGATAGGGCCATGGGTTTGATGCCGTCCCGCTTCAGGGCCTGGAAGAACTGCGGCCCGGCCGAATAGCCGTTGGCGAAGAGGAACAGATAAAACAGGCTCCAGCGCAACTCCCGGCTGATCTCGACGTGGGCCTGCCCGATGACCAGGCCCGCGATCAAGGCGCCGCTTACGGTGCCCAGCGAGAACGAACCGAATTTGATATTGCCCAGGACATAGCCCACCGGGACGGCCAGGAACATCGCGAGTTCCGGCGATCCGCGCAGCAGCGTCCCGATCCAGTCCAATGACACCACGCCTCCTTGCCGATGACAGTTCGCCTAATGCGCCAGTACCATCGCGAAGTAACCGAAGATGGTGAGGAGTACGCCGGAGACCGCATACGCCACCGGGAATCCGATCCAGGGTACGGAACTATCGATTTCCTTCGCTGCCTCCCGACAGGGACCGGAGTGGCTGCGCGCCCCCGCTGTCACCCCCATCAATACCGCGGGATTCGTCTTGAATACGTGGTAGCCGATGGCCCAGACGATGAATGGCGGCACGGTACAGGCGACGAAGCCGACAAGGAAGATCTTCAGGGCGATTGCGCCGGTCAATTGTTCCAGCAGCGTCGAACCGGCGTTCAGGCCGACGATGGCGACGAACACGACCAGTCCAAGGTCCTCCAGGATGTTGCGCGCCGCATTGGGCGTACTGCCGAAAAAGCGCAGACGCGACGATATGGATGCCACGACGATGCCGGACACCAGCAAGCCGCCGGCATTGCCCAGGCCCACCTTGCTGCCGAACGCGGGAAATTCGATCTTGCCGATCAGAAAACCCAGGATCATGCCGGCGGCCAGCGTCAGCAAGTCGGTGGCCGTGCTCGGCCGGGCCACGATCCCGAAGATCTCCCCGGCCCGCTGCACGGCAGGCTTCAGGCCGGTGATGAAAAGCACATCGCGCCGCTTCAGCGTGGTTTCCAGGCCTATCGGCATGGGCACCCCCGAGCGCTCGATCTTGGTCAGCTGTACCTGGCCGGCAATGTCGGAGTCGCGGAAGGACTTGAGCGTCCTGCCCACAACGTCCTTGGAGGTGACGAGAATCTCGGCTTGATCCATGGGGACGCTCAGGGCCTGCTGATCGGGGACTTCCGGGCCCAGCAGCCCCATCTTGTCGGTGAGCGATTCCAGGCGTCCGCCAAGCGCCACGACATCGCCTTGCCGCAGGACCAGCTCGGGATCGGCGCCCAGGGATTGGTCGCCGCGCCTGACGTTGGCCACCCGGTACTCGGGGTTGGTTTCGCGGAACTGCCTGATGCTCTTGCCCGCGACTTCCGGATTTTCCAGCCGATACGCCCGCAATCCACCGGCACGGTAGCCCGATAGCCCGGCCTCGTCGACGTTGCTTACGCCCACCTCCTGTTCATACTGCTTGGCGGCGCCTTTCGCGTCCAGGCCCCACCAGCGCGGCAGGTATTTGACGATCAGAATGATGCCCACCGTACCCCAGATATAGGTAATGCCGTAGGACAGCGCGATCATGCCGGTAGCCGCGGCCGGCGTCGTACCGGGCGGCAGCGTGACGACGCCATCGGCGATCGCCTGCTCCGCCGAGCCTATCGCCGCGGACATCGTCTGGCTACCCGCCAGAATGCCGCCGGCCGCCCCCACCGGCAGGTCCGCCCAGATCACCCCCAGGACGACAATCGCCAGGCCGAGGACAGGCGCGAGCACCGCCAGGAAGGTAAAGCGCAGGCTGTCACGCCCAAGGCTATTGATGAACGACGGCCCTACCCGCAGCCCGACGCCATACATGAACAGATAGTAGAAAAGCAGCCGCACGAAGTTGTCCAGCTGCAGCTTGATGCCATAGGTCGAGGCCCAGATCGACAGGATCGCCCCGACGACGACGGCGCCCGCTACCATGCCCAGACCATATCCCTTGATGGTGAGCCGCCCCAGCCAGACCGACAGTCCGACCGTGAAGAACAACAATATGTAGGGATTTGCCTTAAGGAAGCCGAAGAACCATTCCATGACCATTTCTCCTTGATTTTCTGGACAGGGTCCCGGCCGCGGGGGCCGGGTGCATGGCTGACAGGCGTATCCGGCGGCCTAGCTGGCCCGGTCGACCCGCTCGATGGCCGTAGGCTTGATCAGTTTGATTCCTCGCGTGGCGTTGTAGCCGTGGATCTCCTTCACATCGAGCTTGCGCATGAACTCGATCGTGTCGGCATCGATGATCTGCCCGGGCACCATGATCGGAAAGCCCGGCGGATAGGGAATAACGAAGTTCGCCGAAACCAGTTCCGGCCCGTCGCGCAGGCGGTCATCCAAGGCTTTGCCGGCCAGCGGGAGGTACTCGCATTCGTCCTCGTTGTAGGCCGCGAAGAAGGCGGTCCGCATATTCCCCTCGCGCGTGGCGCCGGCGGGATCGTCGCGGTAGCCATCGTGGAAGCGGCTGAAGTTCGGCAGGTTCGGGACGTCTTCCATCAGGCTCTTGACCCTGGCCGCGAAGGCGGCGCGCTCGGCATCGCCTTCTTCCTTCAGCCTGGCCTCGATCTCCTCCGAGATCTCGAGCAAGACCTTGATAAGCAGCGCCACATCGCTGCGGGTATTGTTGATATTGCTTTGCAGCAGCGCGCTATTGCGCGAGGTCTTGTTCAACTGGATGTTGTAGCGGGACGCCAGCAGGTTCTTGAAAGCCGTGCCGTCGTAGCCGGCCGTGCCGCAGACGAGCGTCAAGCGGGTCGGGTCCAGGCAGAACTCATCGTCCATCAGCGCTTTCGCGGCGGTAAACCAGTTGGCGTCCGGTTCGAGGTAGTCGACGAAGCCGGATTCCCGGAACTCCTGCGGGATCATCCGGTCGGCACCGAGCACGCTGAAGTACTTCGAGATCAGCGGATGTTGTGCTACTTCCCTTCGGATCGCCAACGCGATTTCGATCGACCGCATGACCAGCTCGTAGCCTTCCAGCTCCATCTGCCGGCGCGCGACGTCCAGCGAGCCGATGATCTGCGCGTTGGGCGAGGTCGAGGCATGGATGAACACCGCTTCGCGGAAGGCCGAGACGTGACGGTGGTAGTCCTCGTCGCGGACGGCAACGATCGAACCCTGCCGCAGGCTCGACATCGATTTGTGTACGGAATCCGTTTCATAGACGCGTATGCGGATCTTGCGGGGATCGGGCACGAGCCTGCGGTCGAGCAGGCCCGGATCCTTCGGGTCCAGGTCCTCGCCCAGCTCCTTGGCCTGTGCCTCCCAGGCTTTCAGCGCGGCGGGATCGTCGCGCCATTGTTCCAGCGCCGCGGCAGCACCCATGGCCGTACGCGGTCGCAGGAAAGGCGACCAGCGGGCGAAGCCGAACCAGGCTTCGTCCCACAGGAAGATCAGGTCCGGCTTGATGGCCAGGCACTCCTCCATCACCCGACGGGTGTTGTAGATATGGCCGTCGAAGGTGCAGTTGGTCAGCGTGATCATCGCCACGCGGTCGAGCCGGCCGGCCGCCTTCAAATCCAGCAGTGCCTGCTTGATGGTGCGCAGCGGCACCGCGCCGTACATCGAGTACGCCATCATCGGGAAGGCCTCGACATAGAACGGCTGCGCGCCGGAAAGCACCATGCCGTAGTGATGCGATTTGTGGCAGTTGCGGTCGGCGATGACGATGTCGCCCGGCCGGGTCACCGCCTGGTAGACCATCTTGTTCGAAGTCGACGTGCCATTGGTCACGAAGAACACATGGTCCGCGCCCACCGCGCGCGCGAACTTCTCCTGGGCGAGCTTGATGTTGCCGGTGGGCTCCAGCATGCTGTCCAGGCCTCCCGTCGTGGCGGATGTCTCCGCCAGGAATAGGTTCAGGCCATAGAACTCGCCGAAGTCCCGGATCCAGTTGGACTTGATAATGGACTTTCCGCGCGCGATCGGCAGGGCATGGAAGGTACCGATAGGCCGCATCGCGTAACGCTTCAGGTTGTCGAAGTGCGGCGTGGCGTAGCGCTCGAGTATCCCTTCCAGGATATTCAAATGCAGCTCCATGGGTTCTTCGACCTCGTAGAACACCCTGCGGATCATCGATGCGGCCCGATCGCCGGCCAGCTGTTCGACCTTTCTATCGGTCAACAGATAGATGTCCAGTTCCGGACGCATGCCCTTGAGCAAGCGGGCCAGCGTTATACCGACCTCCTGCGGCGCGGTCGAGGACGTGTCCAGATGCTTGTAGACATCCAGAAAGTCCCGCAGCAAAGGCACGTCATGCTGGGACGGGACCGGTATGCCATCGTAGATGACCACCGCCTCGATCTTGCCATTCAGGACGGCGGCCAGACAGGCGTCCTCCAGGCTGCCCACCATGACCGGCTCGTAGATCATGGCGTCGTCGGGCCGCCGCAAATGACGGATTTCCTGTGCCAGCATGGCAAGCCGGGCAGCCGGCGCCGGCGTCACGAACATCGTTTCGAAGTACGGACGCCGCGCGCCGCCTCCGCCCAGACCGGGCGGCATGCGGTCCGGAACGTCTTCCGGCGTTTCCTCCGCGGCTTCCCATTCGCCGCTATCGTAGCGATACCTTCCCGACAACAAGGCATTGCTCATCCTCAGGATCAACCGGGCGGCCGCCATCGCATCGCCTTCGCTTATCCGCTCGTCCAGGATGCGCAGCAAGTGCGCGCCCGGGTAGGCGAAATAGCTTTCCATGGGACGCACGGCGGCCAGCGCTTCCGCGACAGGCGTGCTGTCCTGCCGCTTGCCGGCGCGCAATTCCGCCGCCCAGACCTGGGCCTTGGCATTCAAGTCCCGCCAACGATCCATCCGCGCGGCGGAATTCGCAAACAGGTGGTCCAGGCGTTGGGTCTCTGTCGCTTTATCTTTCATGGAATGTCTCCTGCACTTCCGGAGCGCCGATCACACGTGCGCCGGCGTGCGCGCGATAGGGTCGGGATCGTCCAGGGGATTGCGCTTCGGGAGGCGAGAACGGCGGCCACGCCCTCTTCGCAAAAAGATGCGACGCGTGCCGTCTCGCACAATGCCGGCGATACCCCCCGAGGGAGAGGCATCCGGAAGACTCGCATGGGCATGTCCACCTCGCTTCGGGAGGCGCTGCGTTATGCGGCGATAGCCGGCCAATGTTCGGCCGGCGCCTGACATCG
This sequence comes from Bordetella sp., assembly GCF_057362025.1. Taxonomy (NCBI): domain Bacteria; kingdom Pseudomonadati; phylum Pseudomonadota; class Betaproteobacteria; order Burkholderiales; family Alcaligenaceae; genus Bordetella; species Bordetella sp. The sequence continues at coordinate 22,835 of NZ_JBMQQZ010000036.1, forward strand.
TGTGTTCACGATACGCTTGTTGTCCCCTAAATCGAGTCGCGGCGCCAGGTGTACGCCGCACATCGGTAAGCGGAAGAATGACCGACGCCGGCCGGGCTGGCGGTATCACATCCGAAGGCTGCCATCCCGATGGCGCTGCCGCGCCCGACCTCGTTACCGCCCGCTCTTGGGAAAGAGCGCGATAAAGTCCAGCAGCTTCTCGCCCAGCAGATTCACGTGGCCGCGCATCGCGTCGGCGGCGCCGTCTTCGTTGCCAGTGGCGATGGCGCGCAGCACATCGTCGTGCTCCGTCAGTGTGGCGGCGCGGCGGCTGGGCTTCTGGGTGACGAGACGGCGATAGGCGCCTATGCGATTGCGCAGGGCGCGCGTTTGCTCGGCGAGGAACTCGTTTTGCGAGGCTTCGTAGATGGTCTCGTGGAAGCGCCGGTTGACTTCGTAGAAATCCGCTACCCGGTCGGTCTTCGCCAATTCGATCAATTCATCATGCAGCGCGCTCAGGGCGGCCAGTTGCGACGCCGAGATCCGGCGCGCGGCCATGCGGGCGCATAAGGCTTCCAGTTCGGCCATGACCTGGAACATTTCGATCAGGCGCGAGGCGGGCAGTTCTACGACGACGGCGGGCTGACGGGGGCGTATTTGTATCAAGCCCGCGGAGGCCAGATGCCGCAGGGCCTCGCGCACCGGCGTGCGGGACACGCGAAAGCGGGCCGCGAGCTCCACTTCGTCGAGCCGCGCGCCGGGCGCCAGATGACCGGAGAAGATCTCGCTTTCGAGTATCCGTTGAATACGCACCGACCGGCTGGCCGGCGCATCGTTCTCGCCGGCCTGGGCCGCATCCTGATCCAGGAGTGCTGAGTTCACTGAAGATCCTTCTCTTTTGGGGCCGATGGCCGCCGCGGCCCGCGCCTGCGGCACGCCCCTGATTCTGTCGATCGACAATCGTTCGACCGGCGCCAGCCGACCGCAACACGTCGACCCGTACTCGCCATCGCGCCATTATAGCGACTCTTGCATACAACAACCATCATCATGTATGCACGAAATCGTGGCGTTCATGAACCATGTTGTGCACTGCTTTGAAGCATACAAAGCCTCTCAACTCCCTGTACCTAAACAAAGAACTGGCATGGATGTTGCATTGCCTAGCGTACGGCGGCGGCAAGACAATCCACCCGCCGAATCGGAATTGGCCGTGCTGGCACCACGCAATGTATGCAAGCTGGCATCAACACACATACACCCAAGCGGACAGGAAGGACAGATGGAACTGGGCTTGAAAGGCAAATCGGCGCTGGTCACCGGCGGCTCCAAGGGCATCGGCCTGGCTACCGCGCAAAGCTTCGCTCGCGAGGGCGTCGCCACCCTGCATCTGGCCGCCCGATCGGAAGAAGGCCTGGCGGCGGCGCGCACGGCGCTGACGGACGCCTATGACGTGGCCGTCCACATCCACCCGATGGACCTGGCGGTGAACGAAAACGCCCTGGCGCTGGCGCAGCGCTGCGCCGAGGTCGACATCCTGGTGAACAACGCCGCCGATTCCGCGGCGGGCCCGCTGCACAAGCTGTCGGACCAGATCTGGCGCGACAGCCTGGACATGAAGATTTTTTCCTACGTGACGCTGTCGCGCGAGCTCTATGCGCACATGAAGCGCCGCGGTGGCGGCGTGATCGTCAATGACATCGGCAACTCCGGCGAAAACCCGGACGCCGACTACATCGTCGGCACCACCGGCAACGCTGCGATGATGGCCTTCACCCGCGCATTGGGCGGCCGCAGCCTGGACGACGGGATACGCGTCGTCGGGGTGAACCCCGGTCCCGTCGCCACGGACCGCATGGTCAAGCTGATGAAGCGGCGGGCCCTGGACTGGTACGACGACGAAAGCCGATGGGAAGAACTCTTCGACAAGTATCCGGGCAAGCGTCCGGCGTCGGCCGAAGAGGTCGGCGACCTTATCGTCTGGCTCGCCTCGGAGCGCGCCGGCTACATCACCGGCACCATCGTGACCATCGACGGTGGCATCGCATCGCGCCGCTCCATCATCTGAGGAGAACGGCCATGCGCAGCTTCGAGCTGAGAAACGCCTATTTCGATCGTCTCTGCAATACGCCGGGCCTGATGTGGCTGGGGCAGAACACCAACCATTTCGAGCCTCACCCGGCCGTGCTGCGGGCGGTGATGGACGCGCTGACGCGCGGCGATTACCACGCCTATGCGCCGCCCGCGGGCTTCGAAACGCTGCGCCGCCTGATCGTCCAGGATGCGGGCGTACCGGACGCCTGCGCTTTCGTCACGGACGGTGCCGTACAGGCCCTGTACAGCGTATGCCGCCACGTATGCCGGCCGGGCAAGGATTTCGTCACCACGGACCCCAGCTGGGCCTGGCCCATGCACTTCGCCCGGCAGGCCGGCGCGCGCGTCGTTGAACTGCCTATCTACGACGCCAGCCAGCACTACAAGCTGACGCCCGCGCAGCTGCGCGAGGCGGTAGGCCCGGATACTGCCGCGATCTATCTGGTCGATCCCAACAACCCGTTGGGCACCTGCCATACCGAGGACGAAATCCGCGAGATTGCCGAGATCGCGCGCTCGGTCGACGCCTACCTGATCCACGACGCCACGTACTTCCACTTCGCCGACGCGCATACGCCGGCGTACCGCTTCTACCCCGAGAAGACCGTCATGACCTACAGCTTCTCGAAGTGGCTGGGCCTGGCGGGCATGCGGCTGGGAGCGGTGATTTCCAATCCCGACATCATCGAGCAGCTTGCGAGCGCACCGCCCAACAACCTGGGCAGCAATGTGCTGTCGCAGCGCGCCGCGATCGCGGGTCTTGAAACCAAGGCCGAATGGTTTCCCGAGGTGCAGCGCCGGCAACGGCGCAACCAGGCCGCCGTCGCGCGGGCCGCGGCCGCCATCCCGGGCCTGCACCTGCCCGTCTATCCGTCGCAGGCCAACCTGGTGGTGATGGAAACGGTGGACGCCGGCATCCGGCCCGAAGCATTGGTGGCCGCCTTCCAGACGCAGGGCGTCATGATCCGCCAGGGCACCTACCACACCAAGCGCTTCGGCGACCGCTTCGTCAAGATCAGCCTGACCGTGCCGGAGGCCTGGGCCGACCGCTTCTGCGAGCTCTTGCCCGAGATGGTCGAACAAGCCCGCCGGCAGCCCCACGCAACCGATCTTTTCTAGGAACCCAGGCATGCCCACCATTACCACGCGCGACGGCTACAAGCTGCACTACGAAGAAGCGGGCAGCGGCACGCCCATCCTGTTCGTCCACGAGTTCGGCGGCGACTGGCGCAGCTGGGAGCAGCAGATGCGCTATTTTTCGCGCCGCTATCGCTGCATTACCTACAGCGCCCGCGGCTACGCGCCGTCGGACGTGCCCGCGTCGGTGGACAGCTATTCCCAGGAGATCGCCGTCAACGACATGGTGGACGTGATGGATGGCCTGGGCCTGGAGAAGGTCCATGCCGTCGGGCTGTCCATGGGCGGCTTCGCGGTCCTGCATTTCGGCCTTCGCCATCCCGGCCGCGCCTTATCGCTGGTCGTGGCCGGCGCCGGCTACGGTGCCGAAAAGCAATACGAAGACTACTTCCGCCAGGTGTCCTGCGATGTCGCCGACAAGTTCGAGCAACTGGGCTCCGCGGTATTTGCCGGGACCTATGCCGAGGCCGCCTCGCGCATCGTTTTCCAGCTGAAGGATCCGCGCGGCTGGGAGGAGTTCGCGCACCAGCTGGCCGAGCACGACGCCACGGGATCCGCGAATACCATGCGCGGCGTACAGGCGCGCCGGCCTTCGATCTACGACCTGGAGGCGGAGCTGAAGCAAATGGCGCTGCCCACCCTGGTGATCGTGGGCGACGAAGACGATCACTGCCTGCAGCCGGGCATCTTCCTGAAGAAAACCATACCGGCCAGCGGGCTGCTGGTGCTGCCCAAGGCGGGCCACACGCTGAATCTCGAAGAACCGGCCCTGTTCAATCAATTCGTCGCCGACTTCCTCGCCACCGTCGAGCAAGGCAAATGGCTGCCCCGCGACCCGCGCTCCGCGCCCGCGCAGATCATGAAGACGTCCTGACATGACGATCCGCACGCGACCGCCATCGGCCTGGATCGATCCGGGGCGGCTGATGAGCCGCCTGGACGCGCTCGCGCGCATCGGCGCCACCGCCGCGGGCGGCGTCGATCGGCAGGCGCTGTCGCCCGAGGATGCGCAGGCCCAGTCCCTGATGGCGGACTGGGGCGCGGCACTGGGGCTGCATGCCAGCCGCGACGCGGTGGGCAACTTCTTCCTGCGCTGGCCGGGCAGCGAAGCGGGACTGGCCCCGCTGCTTGCCGGATCCCATCTGGACAGCCAGCCCACCGGGGGCCGCTATGACGGCGTCTATGGCGTCGTAGCGGCGCTGGAGGCGGTGCAGGCGCTGCAGGCCTCGGGCCTGCGGCCGCGCCGCGCCATCGATGTGGTGGCCTGGATGAACGAAGAAGGCTCGCGCTTCGCGCCCGGCATGATGGGTTCGGCCGTCTTCGCCGGACGGCGCACCCTGGACGAGACCCGCGCGGCCCGCGACGCCGACGGCATCTCGGTGGGCGAAGCCCTGGACGCCGCGTCGGGATTGCTGGGCCACCTGCCGCAACGTCCCTTGGGCGGCGCGGTGCATGCCTACCTCGAAGCGCATATCGAGCAAGGGCCCGTCCTGGAACGCGAGGGCCTGCCCATCGGCGTGGTCAGCGGCATCCAGGGCAAGCATACGTTCCGCGTTTGCGTGCAGGGCGAAGCCGCGCACGCCGGCACGTCGACCCGTGCCGAACGCAAGGACGCGCTGCTGGCCGCCACCGCCATGGTGCAGGCGCTGGCGGCGGCGCTGCACGATCGCCAGGACATCGTGAAGTTCACGGTGGGCCGCTTCGACGTCCAGCCCAGCGCGCCATCGGTGGTGGCCAGCGGGGTCGTGTTTTCCATAGACCTGCGCCATCCCGACAGCGACGAGCTGTCGCGCCTGTCGGCCCTGGTCGCACCGATCTGCGCAGCGCACGCCGGCCCCTGCGCCGTACAGGTGCAGCGCCTGTCGGCCGCGGATTCGCTGGTCTTTCCGGAAACCCTGCGCGCGCGGATCCGCACGACGGCCGACGCGCTGGCGCTGCCGCACCGCGACCTGATTTCGGCCGCGGGCCACGACGCGCGCTACCTGCATGCCGTCTGCCCGTCGGCCATGATTTTCGTGCCGTGCCGCGAAGGCATCACCCATAACGAAGCCGAGTACGCCAAGCCCGAGGACCTGCATGCCGGCGCGCGGGTACTGGCCGACGTCCTCGCGGACCTTGCAACAGAGGAAGCGCCATGACCATCGCCATCCGATCCGCCTTGCAGGCGTCTCCCCCCGTGCCGGACGGGGCCGCCGCACCGCACGCGCAGACCGATCCGGCGCGGCCGGCCGCCGCGCCAGGACGTGCGGCCGCGCAACCGTTGCTGGCGCTCTCCGGGATATCCAAGACCTTCGGCGCGGTCCAGGCCCTGCAGCAGCTGGAAGTGGACATCGCGCCGGGCGAATTCGTGACCGTCGTGGGCCCCAGCGGCTGCGGCAAGAGCACCCTGTTCAACATCGTCGCCGGACTGGAAGAACCCGATGCGGGCGGCCGCTTGGAATTCCTGGGTAAACCGTGCCGCGCGCGCGATCTGCTGGGCAAGGTGTCCTTCATGCCGCAGCGCGACCTGCTGCTGCCCTGGCGCAGCGTCATCGACAACGCCATCCTGGCCGTGGAGCTGGAAGGCGTGCGCCGCGCCGACGCCCGCCGCGACGCGCTGGAAATGCTGCCGGAGTTCGGCCTGGCCGGCTTCGAAAAGCAGTATCCGCACGAGCTGTCCGGGGGCATGCGTCAGCGCGTCGCGCTGATGCGCACATTCATGTTCAAGCGCGACCTGATGCTGCTGGACGAGCCCTTCGGGGCGCTGGACGCGCTGACGCGCAGCATGATGCAGCGCTGGCTGCTGGATGTCTGGCAGAAGCACCGCCGCACCATCCTGTTCATCACCCACGACGTCGACGAGGCCCTGTTCCTGGGCGATCGCGTACTGGTCATGACGGCTCGGCCCGGCCGTGTGAAGCTGGAGCAGAAGGTCTCCCTGCCGCGCCCGCGCCTGCCCGATATCGTCACCTCGCCCGAATTCATCGAACTCAAGCGCACGCTGCTGGCCGCCATCGAGGAAGAAAGCATGAAATCATTCACCGCGGCCGGAACGGCCCAGGGACAGGCATGAGCGGCGGCCGCGATACGGATAGCATCGCGCCGCCCTGCCCCGCCGGCATGCCCGCCGCGGAATGGGAAGCCCGCGTGGCGCTGGCCGCCTGCTACAGGCTGGTCGCCGCATTGAAGCTCGACGACCTGATTTACAACCACATCAGCGTGCGGCTGCCCGGTCCGGACGACCGCTTCCTGATCAACCCCTATGGCATGCTGTTCGAAGAGATCACCGCTTCCAGCCTGGTGCTGATCGATACGCGGGGCCGCAAGCTGAGCGATTCGCCGCACGAGGTCAACGTAGCCGCCTTCGTGATCCATGGCGCCATCCACCAGGCCCGCCACGATGCGATGTGCGTGCTGCACACGCATTCGGATGCCAGCGTGGCGGTATCGGCCCAGCGCGACGGCCTGCTGCCGCTGTCGCAGTTCGCCATGCGCTTCTACGGCCACCAGGCCTTCCATGACTATGAAGGTGTGGCCATCGACCTGGACGAACGGCAGCGGCTGGTGGCCGACCTGGGCGGGCACCCGGTCATGCTGATGCGCAACCACGGCCTGCTGACGCTCGGGGGCACGCCCGGCGCAGCCTTCATGCTGCTGTATTACTTCGAACGCGCCGCGCGCATCCAGCTCTCCATGCAGGCCGCGGCGGCGGGCGGCGCGGGGCCCATCGTCATGCCGGACCATGACGTGTGCGAAAAAGCCGCGCGCCAGTTCTGGCGCAACGAAGGCGACATCCTGGTGGCCGGCGAACGGGAATGGCCGGCGCTGGTACGGCAACTGGATCGCAACGATCCCTCATACAAGCAATAGCAGTTCTTTTCTGATGCGGCCGGGGCGCCCCGGCCACCACTGGAGGCCCATGATGCTAGAGACGCGCCCACTGCATGCGGGATTTGGAATCGAAGTGCTGGGACTGGACCTGTCCACGCCGGACAGCGACGCCGCCGTGGACGAGCTGGTGCGGCAAGTGGACCGCCACTCCCTGATCCTGGTGCGCGGGCAGGCGCTGAGCAACCAGCGCCATGTCGACATCAGCCGCCGCTTCGGCGACCTGATGACTCACGTGCTTAAGCAGTTTCTGACCACTGGGCTGCCCGAGATCTATGTCCTGTCCAACGTGACAGAACAGGGCAAGCCCATCGGCAACCACAAGGAAGGCTGGAACTGGCATTCCGATCTGTCCTATGTGGCCGAACCCAGCATGGGCTCGCTGCTCTACGCCGTCGAAGTCCCGCCCGAAGGCGCGGACACGCTTTTCGCCAGCATGCACCTGGCCTACGAGGCGCTTCCCGCCGAGATGCAGGCGCGCATACGCCACCTGACCGCCACGCATTCCTACGCCGGCTACTACGACAAGGCTTTCGCCGACCGCACGCCCCTGAGCGAGGAACAGAAGGCGCGCACGCCCGACGTCGTGCATCCGGTGGTGCGCACGCACCCCGTGACGGGCCGCCTGTCCTTGTACGTCGGCCAGGACATCGTCAAGCAGATCAATGGCCTGCCCGAAGAGGAAGCCGAGGCTCTGCTCGCGGAGCTTAACCGGCATGCCATCTCCGAAGAATTCACGTATCGGCACAAGTGGCAACAGGGCGACCTGATCATCTGGGACAACCGCTGCACCATGCATTGCGCCACGCCTTACGAAGATACCCGGTACCGACGCATCATGCACCGGACAACGGTCGCGGGCACGCGGCCTTTTTGAACGCAAGGGGATAAAACGATGAAGACCAAGCGCTTGTTTACCCTGTTGGCATGGGCGGCCACGTTCGGGCTGGCCGCACCCGCCCTGGCCGCGCCGGCCGCCAAGGAACCCGTCAAGGCGACGCTGCGGCTGAAGTGGCTGCCGCAGACGCAGTTCGCCGGCTTCTACTACGCGCTCGCCAAGGGCTACTACAAGGAAGAAGGCATCGATCTGACCATCAATCCCGGCGGTCCGAACCTGCTGACGGAAAATCTGGTGGCCACCGGCGCCGATACCTTCGGCCTGTCGGGCGGCACCGACAGCGTCATGGCCGCGATCGACAAGGGCATGCCCATCGTCGCCGTGGGCGTGTCGCACCAGATCACGCCCTTCGTGTTCGTCACGAAAAAGGACGGCCCGAAGACATTGAAAGAGTTCGAGGGCAAGAAGGTCACCGCCTGGTTCACCGGCGCCCAATACGTCCTATTCGGGATGCTGGCCAACCAGGGCGTCGATCGCAGCAAGGTCGATATCCAGCCGCAGCAGGTCAGCGTGACGCCTTTCGTCAACGGGGATGTCGATGTGGTGACCGCGACCTGGTACAACGAGCTCTATACCATTCGCCAGCGCGTGGGCGAGCAGAACCTGCGCCTGTTCAAGGCCGAAGACTACGGCATCACCTTTCCTCGCGATACGCTGATCGTGTCCACCAAGACGGCGCAGGAGCAGCCTGAACTGGTCAAGGCCTTCCTGCGAGCCTCCATCCGCGGCTGGCGCGAGGCCATGGCCCATCCGAAAGACGCGGTCGATATCGTCATGAAGGTCGCGCCCACGCTGGATAGAGCACACCAGGAATTCATGCTGACCGAGGCCTACCGTCTGATGACGGCGGGCAAGGCGAAGACCGAAGGCCTGTTCTGGATCGACCCGGCGGCGATGCAGAAGGCAGAGGAGTTCCTGCTCACCAACAAGGTGATCAGCAAGCCGGTCGACGTCTCCAAGGCCTTCGACAGCCGCTTCCTGCAGGCCATCCCGGTGGCGGAGCGGCGTCCATGAAGACGGGCCAGCCGCGCGCCGGCTCGGCGGCGGCCGTGCTGCTGCGCGGCGCCGCCGGCATCGTGGCCGTCGGGGTGCTGTGGGAGCTGGTCGTGCGCGTGGGCGGCATCAAGCCCTACTACCTGCCCAGCCTGTCGTCCATCCTGCAGGCCATCGCCGCCTTGCCCGCGACCTATGCCGGCAGCTTCCTGCGCACCTTGTCCGAAACCGTGCTGGGCTATGCCGCCGGCGCGGTCGTCGGCGTGGTCAATGGCGTGATCTTCCATCGCGTGCGGCTGCTGCGCGAACTGGTATTCCCGCTCTTCATCATCTCGCAAACCATCCCGGTGATTGCCTTTGGCGCGGTGGTCGTGCTGTGGTTCGGCAACACCATCCTGGCCAAGGCATTGATCGCCTTTTACCTGACGTTCTTCCCCGTCACGGTGAACACGCTGCAGGGGCTGGAGGCCGTGGACCGGCGCCAGCTGGATCTGCTGCGCAGCTTCGGCGCCACGCCGCTGCAGCTGCTGCTGCGCCTGCAGCTTCCAGCCGCGCTGCCGCAGATTTTCGTCGCGCTGCGGCTGGCGTGCACGCTCAGCCTGCTCGGCGCCATCGCGGGCGAATGGTTCGGCGACACCACGGGGCTGGGCGTGCTGCTGCTGCAAGCCATGTACAACGAGCAGTTCGTCGCACTGTGGGCGGCCATCCTGATGGCCGGCTTGCTGGGCACGTCCTTCTATGGGCTGGTGGCCTGGGCCGAGCATAAA